>JAVUPY010000016.1 GCA_032252755.1 Terriglobia bacterium | reverse complement strand
GTAATAGCGAAGCGCCCCCGGCTGGTCATCATCGAAATAGCCCGTCGCTGTAAGAACGGGGAAGTTCATCCGCGCATAGTCCCGCGGTTTTGGTTCGGCCGCCAGATTGAAAGCCTCGTCGCCCACATGGTTGAGCCACGTCTTCATGAAGGAGAGCTTGTGGCCTTGTTCGTCTGTCATCCACCAGTCGTCCTGCGCGATGCCGATAGCTTCATCCAATTCAGCAAATGGGCGATAAGCGGCGTACTGCTCGAGCATTTTTCCTTGCCAGTACGCAGCGTTGGCGACAAAATCGGTGTTGAGCGCACGGCCGGACACGTACCCCATGATCACTGCCGACCAGGCTTGTGGAATCCCGTTCGTGTTGGGTACGTCCCATCCGGGATAAATCGGAACATAAGGGGCGATTGCGGTGAGATGAGGAGGGTTTTGAGCAGCTGTACGCCACTGCGTCATGCCCAAAAAGGATCCGCCGTACATGACAACGCGACCATCACTCCACGGCTGCTGCGCGATCCACTCGACCGTGTCGTGCCCGTCACGCCCGACCTGCAGGCCAAGATTGTCGCTCTTGAACCCACCCGAACGGCCACGGCCGCGCACATAAACCTGCACAAACACATAACCGCGCCGCGCAAACTCCTCAAAGTCACGCTGCCGGCCGCCGTCAATGTCGTATTGCGTGAATTCCAGTACCGCCGGCGCCTTGGTCTTGAGATGCGAGGGTTTGAATATCCACGCCTCAAGCTCGACGCCGTCTCGCATCGGGATCATGCGGCTCATCTCAATGTCATAGCCGGGACCAACCTGGTCACTGGACTGCGGACTCGCTGAGACCAACAGGCTGATTTCCAGCAAACAGAGCAGCATGGCGGCGCCTGCAAGAAACCGGCTCCGTGTTCGACCAAATCGCACTCTTCTCATTCCTTCTCTCCCACTTTCGGCAAAGACTCTTTCTCGGCCCAGTTCAAAGCACCGGAATCGTACACCACACGTCCACCCACCATGGTCAGAACAGAGACAGTCTTGGGTAATTCCCCCACTGGCACGGTGAAGATGTCCTGCGAAAGCACGGCGAGGTCGGCGAGCTTTCCCGGCTCAAGGCTGCCTTTGTCTTTTTCGGCGAATTCGGCATAGGCCGAGGTCAGTATCCAAGAGGCAACGCCGTGCCAAACTCGAGAATGGCCAATTAAGCTCTGCGTCTCCTCGTAAAGAATCAGAAACAAGCCTCCCCACAAGGTTGCAGGATGAATTTGTCTTCGAGAAAAGAAGTCGTAGACGATAATCAAGAGGAGAAAGCAGTAGATGACCATCGTGACGTGATAGGGCGTCTCATGAATCCAGCGCAGAGGCCAACGAAAAATACCGGCCTCGCCGATAATCAGAGTCGCGAGAAGGATGAGTCGCTTGTGTGTTTGTGGTGAATTCCGATAACGAAGCGCGAAGTACGCGAGCCCTGGGAACGCGAGCAAAACCGATGCCATGGCGTCGTAGTAGAAAACCCACGGGCCACCGAATCCGGGTGGCACGCGGTTATGCGCCACGGCCGCCGTGGCGGTCAACGCGGCGACAATCGGCATGCAGCAGAGAAGAAAAAATCCCGCGACCCCCAGACGGCGATGCCAAGCTACTTGTCCTGCGGAAACGAGAGTCGCTTGCGTCAACAGAAGTAGTATCCAGGAGAAGAAGAGCGCTGCGTGGATATAGACAAGCAAACTGGGAAACGGAAAATAATCTGCTCGAAATCGCACATATTCCGAACCGAATCCGTAGAACACGGCAGCGCAGATCAGCACCGTGATCGAGAAGAAGAACGACCGCTCCGAGCTGATGCGGGCGTTTGCAAGCGAACGTGGTGGTGCACTGACCGTGCTCAAGTTCATACCCCTTTGCTGTGCGTCGAGAATTGGCATCGCAGTGGGCGCGTTCGCCGCGAGCAACCTGACATCACAGCCTTACGCCGGCGTACTCTGCGGCGAACCTGCCCACGATCGGCAGCCTGAAAAGTTTTTGCTGGTAGGCCTGATACATCAGGAAGACCCACAGTCCAAAGCCTGCGAGCGTGAAAATCAACATCAGCGGTAGAGCAATTAAGCTAAAGACTCCGGCCGTCAGAGGTGTTAGCACAGCCGAGAGAATCATCCAGACAATCCAAAAAGCGACCCAAGCGACGTTGAAGAAGATCGACTGGAAAGCGTGAAAGCGAACGAAAGAGTTTGACTTATACGGTTCCAGAACGAGAAAGACAATGCCCGTCACGAGGCCGGCGAGGTAGGTGAGTGTTCCCACCACATTCGTATCCATCGTCTTTGATCTCGTGTCCCGAGGCATGACGGCGACCGTAGCCGGCCTCTCGAGTGCAGACGTGGAGATACCTGTCTTGGGCTCTGTCGGTGACCCACAGGTCTGACAGAAGCGAGTGCCCTCGGCTAAAACGGCACCGCAAGATTGGCAAGCACTCATTTCTGCCCCTCAGGATTAAACGGTCGATAGGGTGCAACGGAAGGTATTTGGCCCGCGACTGGAAGATTTGGCAAACCAACTGTGGACGAATTGTGCGTTAACCGCTAATTCTCTGTTTTCTGGGGGCTTACAGGCCCCGACTAACTCGTCTTAGCCCGTTTTCGTGCTAAACTCGACGCTCAAAATTCTCGCCTGGCGTATGAAGACACCGGCTACACACGATTTTTCCAGCCCGGAAATCAGCTACAGTTTTGGCCTGTACGTGCTTGACCCGGGCGATGGCACACTGATGCGTGATTCGGTGCGCGTGCGCGTGCAAGAACAACCTTTCCAGCTCTTGCTATTGCTCGTGGAACGAGCGGGCCAGATCGTTTCGCGAGAGGAGATTCGCAAGCGACTTTGGGTGCAGAACACCTTTGTCGAATTCGATAAGAGTTTGGGAGTTGCGGTACTCAAGGTACGGGAAGCTCTCGGGGACGATGCGAGCAATCCCAGATTCATCGAAACAATTCCTCGGCGCGGCTACCGGTTCATTGCGCCCGTCAAAGCCGAGACCTCGCACGTAGCAGGTTCCCCGACCTCAACTCCGCTGACACCAGCTGTGTCGGCATCCCAACCCAATCCATACCGGGCAACGCACTCGGTGTTCATAGCCGCTCTAATATTGTTCCTGGTTGGCATGGTGTTATATGCTGTCCGCCCGCGGCATGGAGCTTCGCTTCCCACCGCCGCCCGGGCCGGAACCACAATTCCGCGAATACATGTACGTCGTTCGGTCGCGGTGCTTGGCTTCCGCAATTTGCCCGGCCGTCCAGAGGACAACTGGCTCTCCTCGGCCTTCTGCGAAATGCTGAATACAGAACTGGCCGCAGGCGGAGAACTCCGCATGGTCCCGGGAGAGGATGTGGCGCGGGTCCAAAGTGATCTGCCGCTCAGTATCGAAGATTCACTTAGCAAATCCACTTGGCAGAAGTTGCGGATCAATCCGGGCGCCGATGTGGTCGTGGTCGGTTCCTACACGATGATTCCGGCCGACCCCAAGCGGAGGATTCGTCTTGACGTTCGCGTTCAAGACACCGCTCGCGGGCAAACTATCGCGGAGGAATCCGTATCGGGTGACGAAAACGACCTCTTCAACCTGGTTGCTGATTTGGGTGGCAAACTACGGCGAAGTCTCGGTGAAGCTGCACCGTCCGAGGGAATCGAAATTGCCACGAGGGCAGCTCTTCCATCCAACGAAAAGGCAGCCCGCCTCTATGCCGAAGGTCGAGCAAGATTATGGGCATACGATTACTTTGCGGCACGCGATTTACTTAATAAAGCAATCGCTGCGGACCCGGATTTCCCGCTTGCCCACGCCGCTCTATCCGATGTGTGGTGGCACATCGGCTATGATGCCAAAGCTCGTGTGGAGGCTCGACGGGCGCTGGAACTCTCGAATCATCTGTCACAAGAACAGCAGCTTCTGGTCGAAGGACAATATCAGAGGACCATCGAAGAATGGCCAGAAGCTGTTGAGACGTATCGCTCTCTGTTCCGGCTTTTCCCAGACAATCTGGATTATGGTCTCTTATTCGCCTCGGCTCAGATGCATCTCAGTGCGGCGGACTCGCTGCAGACGTTAGCAGCTTTGCGACACCTTCCACCGCCCCTGGGCGACGATGCGCGAATTGATATGACAGAGGCTTCCGCATGGATCAATAGAGACTTTACAAAGGCCCGTGCCGCAGCGAATCTGGCCATCGAAAAGGCGACCGCACAAGGATCGCCGGTGATTGTCAGTCGGACGTACGGCATTCTCTGTCAGCAGGAGCCCGCTGTAGGTGCATCCACCGAAGCGATCGAAATCTGTCGAAGTGCCCTTAAAGGCTCGCTTGCAGCCAAGGATCCCAATGGCGAAGCCATGATGCGCACCGATCTGGCGGCCCTCTATTTTGCGCAGGGCAATCTCGCAGAATCTGCACAAATGTTTCAGCAAGCGGTGAAGAAATTCCGCCAGGTTGGCAATAGGGACGGCGTTGCAACCGCCCTCAGTGATTTCGCTGATAATCGGATTTCCCAAGGCGATCTGATGGAAGCGAAAAAACTGTTGGAGGAGTCCATTCCGGAATATCAAGCTGTCGATGACAAGGAAGGTGTGGTACTTAACCTTGACAGCCTGGGAGACATCTGGCGACAAAATGGCGAACTCGACAAAGCGGAGGCAGCGTACCAGCAAGCGGAAGTTATTGCGCGGAAAATCGAAGATAAGGATGCAACCGCATATGTGCTAAGCGGAATGGGGGATCTCGCTTTGGATCGGGGTGATCTTACGTTGGCACGGAAGCGATACGAAGAAGCACTCGCGCTCAGGACTCAAGCGGGAGAAAACAGAATGCAGCCGAAAGTCGCGTCTCGCTGGCTAAACTCGCCATTGAGGAAGGTCAGGCTCAGAACGCCGAAGCAGCGGTGCGCGCGTGCAGAGAACAATTTCATGAGGATCGACAAGCTGACGACGAACTTAATGCCACAACCGTGCTCGTCGACGCGTTACTTGCTCAAGGCAAGGAAGGCGAAGCTCAAAGGGAAATAGAAGCAGCTCAACGGCTCGGGAAGGAGAGTCAAAACCGATTGCTTCGCTTAGAGTTCGAATTAGCTTCCGGACGCGTCCTCCTGGGCTCCGACCATCCAGAAGCGGCAGGCCCGCTGTTTCGCCATGTAGCCAGTGATGCACACCGCTATCAATTTGTCGGTGTCGAGTTTGCGGACGAACTTGCTTTAGCAGAATTTGCGAATAGAACAAAACGTGGCACCCAGTCCCAAATGGAGCTGCGTGCTCTGCAGAAATCAGCGAGAGCCAAAGGCTTTGGGCTGATTTCGCGCAAAGCATCCCATGAAGCTTTGGCCCCTATCAACCAGACCCGCCCATAGTTCAATCGCTTCAAACAGCTCACTGGGATCAGGGTTCGGCAGGCGCCCGGTCTCAGAGGGACTGTCGATTGGCGAGAGTCAACGCTGGCTCTCAATTTGACGGCGCGCTTCTTCGAGGGCTTCCTTCGGTTCTCGTCCGGTTACATCTTTGTACCAAGCTGGATGATGAGTCCATGCCCACGGTTCACTCACCGTGCCGCGGGTCATCGCCTGAATCGTGCCCGGCTCGCCGAAAGTGCTTAGATAGATATGGACAAATATGCCTGCAAGCATGATCAGGGCAGAGATGTCATGAATCACATAACTGATCGCGACTAAGATACGGCCGAAGATCTCGGGGAACCACATGATTATCCCAGTGACCAGATAGGCTATGGACCCGCCGACAATCTCCCAGAACTGAACCTTTTGTCCGGCGTTGAAGAAACCCACGTCAGGTGGCTCGACGGCGTCGCGATGAGTTATATAGGCACTTAGTTGTCGTATCCAGTGAGTGTCGCCCGCGCCCCACTTCATTGCCGAAGCCCAGTTGAGTGCCTGAAGGCCAAAAAAGAAGACAAAGCCCAGTCCAAACCAGGGATGCAACAGGCGGGTCATGGCACCTCCGCCAAACAGCGGGGTGAACCATCGGAATATCCACGGCATGTAAATGCCAAATCCCGACAACAACGCCAGGAAGAAGAAAATCCCATAACCCCAATGCAGGAAGCGAGTGTAGGCGCGATGGCGCAGCAGCTCGCCCTGGTAGACAACAGTCACGCCAATGCGGTTGATTAAGTGGTCCGGCTTGCGATTGAGGTTCTGCGCTCGTGTCGCCACCTAGTTCTCCTTCCTCGCGTCACCGCCATCGATTTCCTTCACCGGAGGTTGCGGTTGGACTCGACGCGGGCCTTCCGTTACGTAATGGAGAATGACACCAGCGAAAACCGCCATCGACGCGATCAGACCAAGGGGCTTGAACCAGTCTTTCCAAATCGTAAAGCTCGGTGGAATACTCGGATTCGAAGGGAGGCCGCCATACTTTTCCGGGTTCTTGGCGTCGTGGAGCACGTAGACGACGGAGGTGCCGCCAATAGTCTGGGGATCGTAGACGCCCGCATCTTTGAAGTCCGAATGCTCCTGCAGTTGCTTCACGCGCCTGTTAGCGAGCATGAGCATGTCTTCTTTCGTTCCGAAGTGGAGGCATCCAGTAGGGCATGCCTTGATGCAGGCTGGTTCGAGGCCCTGACCTACACGATCCGAGCAGAGCGTGCATTTGTAGACCTTTTTCGTGGAAGTGTTGAATTTCGGGACGTTGAACGGACAGCCGGAAACGCAAAACTGGCAACCGATGCAGTTGTCCTGCCGAAAATCGACGATGCCATTCTGGTATTGGACGATCGCCCCGTCAGCGGGACACGCGGCCATGCAACCGGGGTCGGCACAGTGCATGCACTGGTGCTTGCGCATCAGCCACTGGAACGAACCGTCGCTATTGCTCACCTCATTGAACTTGATGAGGTTCCAATAATTCCAGTGGGTATCCGGCATCGTCTGGTAGGTGTTGTCGAACATCGTTGGTTGGAACGGCATGTCGTTCCACTCGACGCACGCGACCTCGCAAGCTTTACATCCGATGCAGGTTGTCGTGTCGATCAGTTTGCAGACCCTCTCCCCACGTTGTGTTCCAGCACCGGGAACCGGGCCGGGGTGGCCCGAGATCCTTTGAACTTGCAGCGTCTCACGATCGCTCATCTCAGGCCTCCTTTACGCTTTCTCGAGCTTCACAAGGAAGCCCTTGAATTCTGGCGTATATGCATTCGGATCGATTACAGCGGGTGAAAGCAAGTTTGCCGGTGTCTTCGCCGTCTTTCCCTCGTCCTCTGCGATGCCGCGGTAACCCCAGTGAATCGGGATTCCGATTTGGTATGTCTTCTTACCATCGATCATCATCGGCTTGATGCGCCTGGTCACCATGGCCTTGGCGATGTATTCGGCTCGAGCGCTGGTCACCTTCATCTTCTCGCCGCCACGAATGCCCAACTGGTCAGCAAGCTCGGCTGGTATCTCGATGAATGGCTCCGGAACCAGTTCGACGTTCATCGGATTGTTCTTCGTCCAGTAGTGATAGTGCTCAGTGAGGCGGTACGTCGTGCAGATGATGTTGAAACCCTCATTCACGGTTCCATACTTGTCCATGCCCGATTTGAATGTCTTCGCCACCGGATTCCTGGACTGGTTCGGGTGCAATGGGTTCGCAATCGGGCTTTCGACTGGTTCGTAGTGCTCCGGGAAGGGACCATCGGCAACTGCGCCAATGGGGACGAATATTCGGCCGACGCCTTCCGGATTCATGATGAACGGGCCCATGTGGTCCTTGGGCTTCGAATCTGGCTTGAAGTCCGGGACGTCATTTCCGACCCATTTCTCTTGTGATTCGTTCCACCAGACTTGTTTGCGATCAGTATCCCAGGGCTTACCATCCAGATCGCAGGAGGCGCGGTTGTAGAGCACACGGCGGTTCATCGGCCACGACCACGCCCAGTTCGGGTAAATTCCCAGACCGGAGGGGTCTTCCATTCCGCGACGCTGTGACATCGGCCCCGCCTCCGTCCACGATCCGCAATACAGCCAATTTCCGGACATCGTACTACCGTCATCGCGCAAGAAGGCGAAGCCCGGCAGTTGCTGGCCGGCCTTGATGGTTGCATTCGTCTTCTTGTCGGTAACGTCTGACAGGGCCCTGCCGTTGATCTCCTTCGCAACTTCGGCCAGGGAAGGATTATTAGGGTTGGTGTAGGTCCAAGACATCTTCAGGATAGGATCAGGGAACCTCCCGCCTTCTTTTTGATACTTCTCGCGGACCTTCAGGAAGATTCTCGCCAGAACTTCCTGGTCCAGCTTGCAGTCGCCCGGCGGCGAAACGGCCGCGTATTTCCACTGCAGCCAGCGGGCCGAGTTCACGAAGGTGCCGTCTTTCTCGGCGAACCCGGCGCCCGGCACTCGGTACACAGTCGTGTTGATCTTCTTTATCTCCTCCGGCGTGGTCCCTGGGGCTCGCCAGAATTCGCTGGTTTCGTCGGGATAGATCTCGCAGACAACGAGGAAGTCGGCCTTCTTCAGGGCCGCAATATTCTTCTTAGCGTTCGGGCCAATCATGACACCATTCATGCCGAATGACATCATGCCCTTCACCTTGCCGTTGTACATGTCATCCCAGATCTGGGCCCATGAATACCCGCGGTCGATCTTGGGAAGCCAGTTGAAGCAGAAGTCGTTCTGCTTGGACGCAGCATCTCCGTACATCGCTTTCAAGAATGAGACCATGAAAGCTGGGGTATTGGACCAGTAATTGAACGAATCCCACTCCTTCGGTTTGGACGGCTTCGGAGTTGTGCGTGCCAAGTAGGCCTTCAAGTCCGTGTCGGCGGGTGTTGGCATCTTCAGATAACCGGGCAGGATATCGAAGATACCGGCCATATCGGTTGCGCCCTGTATGTTCGAGTGCCCGCGCAATGCATTGACTCCACCACCAGCTCGGCCAACGTTGCCCAGGAGCAGTTGGATCATTGCGGCCGTTCGAATTGTCTGTGTCCCCGATGAATGTTGTGTCCAGCCGACCGCGTAGATGACGGTTCCGACTTTCTTCATGTCGCCGTCTTTGCGGATCGAGGTATAGGTATCCCAAGCCTTGATGGCCTGGTCTTTCGGGATACCAGTAATGCGCTCGACCATTTCTGGTGTGTAGCGCGAGTATTGCTTCTTTAACAACTGGAAGACACAGCGTGAGTGCTGTAACGATGGGTCGTAAGCGACATCAGGAGGCAATGCCGGCGGCGGTAATGGTCCACCGCCTATCCCCTTCGTGGCGGCCAGACCTTGGGCGGGGACCCCGACTCCCATAACGCGTCCGCCGCTTTCATAGTTCCAAGTAGATTTATCGTAGGTCCTGGCGTTGGCGTAGTAGCCTGAGTAGAGGCCGTCCTCGGGAAGCTGGAAGCCTTCCTTAATGATGAACGCCGCGTTCGTATAGTTGACGAGATAGTCGCGATTGAAGCGATTATTCTCGATCGCGTAGTTGATCATCCCGCCGAGGAAGGCGATGTCGGATCCGACCCGAATCTGGAGAAACTGATCAGCCTGGGAGGCTGTACGCGTGAAGCGTGGATCCACGACGATGACCTTGGCGTTGCGCTCGCGCTTCGCTTCCACCACCCACTTGAAACCACACGGATGGTTTTCAGCTGGATTACCGCCCATGATCAACATCATGTCGGTGTTCTTGATGTCGATCCAGCCGTTGGTCATCGCACCGCGTCCGAAAGTTGGTCCCAAACTTGAGACCGTGGGTCCGTGTCAAACACGTGCCTGGTTTTCCAGGCACGTCACCCCCATCGCACGCATGGCCTTCACAACCAGGAAGTTGAATTCATTCGTGTCCGTGCAACCACCGGCGAAGGCCAGGGTCTCCAGGCGGTTCACGGTCTTTCCGCTTGCGTCTTTCTCAATGAAAGTTGCATCACGAGTCTTCTTCGTCCAGGTGGCGATTTCATCGATAGCCTGATCCCAGGAGATATCCTCCCAATGATCCGATCCTGGACGACGCACCTGCGGTTTCAACAGCCGCCGGTCGTTCACGATGTCCTGCAGTAGCGAAGACCCTTTCGGACACAGCGTGCCGCGATTGATTGGATGGTCGGGATCGCCCTCCACATGCACCACCTGGGAGGTCACATTCTTTGCGCGATCACCGATTGTGTGGATGATGACTCCACAACTGACAGAGCAATACGGACAGGTGCTGCGGGTCTCGGTTGTACGCGCTATTTTCAAAGCTGCTGATTGCGCATAAAGCGGCTGGAGATCGAAGCCAAGGACGGAAATTCCAACTGCGCCTGCCACGCCTGTCTTGAGAAAGGAGCGTCGCGAGAGGTCCATGAATACCTCCGGTCAGTTACGCAGCCCCAAATCAGACAACAATTACGCGCAAATCTTGCCGCGCAATTCCCGAAACGCCGAAAAAGTACACCCGCTGCAAATCGGTTGTCAACAGAATCGGTCGACTGCTGTCGAAATGTGCTAAAGGCCTATCAGATTTCTGGTTATTTTGGCGTAGCCGTGATCGTTGGCCCAAACATCCAGGACAGCCAAGGCCGCTTCATCGACGAGAGGAACCGCATGCCCGTCGACGGTCATGTCCACCACTTTGAGATAGCGGTGGCAGGTGTCACAACCCTGAACGCGAACATGCTTGCAGGTTTCGGTGGAGTAATAAGGCAGTTTCTCCTTGTCCTCTTCGCCGCAACAAGGGCAGACAATTCTTCGGAACACCCATTCATGCAGGCAAAATGAGCACAGCAACGATCGCCGCCCACCATCGCCCTCAGAACGCAGAATCGCCAATTGTGGATACCCGCCGCATGCCGGACAACTGCTCTTGAAGTAGTTTGCTTCTCCCGGCAACTGCATTTGGAGATTTTCCGCGATCGGCTGAAGACAAGTTCTAGCGAAGAAAGTTCCACCTCCATCATTCAGCGAATCAGACGGGAATAGGGCTGACCTGAATAATTCATACCGATCATCACGGTCCATCTGTCGCAGCGTCTCCGCTTTTGCAGCCAACAATTCCGGCCCGCATTGAAGGGCCAAGGTGAGTAGCTCCGGCAGCGCTTCCAGCGCCCCATCGAAATCGATCTGCTCGCGCAGTGGCAGCCTTGGATTCACCTGGCAACGGCTCGCGCGAGCGATGCCGCGTTGAAACGTCAGGACATTTCCATAGAAATGCAGGAGGACTGCCGCCTCAGGATAGGATTGTTCTAACTCACACGCCCGCTGAATGCGGTCTGTCCATCGTCTTCCGCTGTCTTCTGATGCGAGCTTTGGGACAGAGTTCAAGAGGCGCTCATCTTCGCATAACTACATGCTTTTCCAAACGACCCTTTTCATCAATCAGACCTTCCGCCACCATATCATTTCCTGGTAACGGACAATCGTAAGCCATCGCGAGTAGCTCAGCGACCTTGGTACAACTCTGTACAAATGAGGCGAAAGCCTGCCTAGCGACGCCGGTTGAAGCACCACGATTAAGCTCCAGGCGGTCATCTGCTCCCGCTTCCCGGGACACACTATCATAAATTCAGGCCGGAAACCCTGACTCTGTCCAAAACGAAACAGCTGCTCGATTTATGTCGATCCGGCCGGCTATACGGCATAGAAAAATGGATTGAAGACGGGCATCAGCAGGCTTACCCACTTTAGGTCTCCTTCCTTCGAGAAACCCGCAGTGCGCGGGCAGGCGTCAAACCCTCCTTCACCAGAGGCATGCTCGGTAATAGAACCGCGTAACCAATATAAGAAGCAACTCGTCGTAATCTGCTCGGCTCATTTCATTCTCCGGGCGAAGATCAAGTGTGGTGTGAGGTGCCGCGCAGTGGATTTGCAGCAGCCCGTTCCTGGTTATCGTGAAGTCCCAACCGCGGCATCCGAACTGCTCTTACCTGAGTTTGTCTCCGGGGCAAGGGCTTTGCCTTCAAATGTCAGGAAGTCATCGAGATTGGAGATAGACGGTGGATCGTCGCCCCAGTGAACATCGGCAAGATGAAACACCAGGCGCTTCGGAGAGCAGACCTTCCCTGGCGGCAATCCGCTGTTCTTGTTCGGCAATTCTGAACTGAAATCCCAAACGGCCCCTTCCCGAGTCTGATTGTTCGAAGCATTTTTGATGGTTGGGGCGCCGATCTTCGAATCGAGTGAAAGTACTCGAATGTACAGCGGGGGTTTCAGGGCTTTGTCTGAAGTGTTCCCCAAGTAAGCATCGACCGAGAGTTCACCAGTCTGCCTATCGTACTTAGCATCCTTAAAATCGAGCGTCACATCGTCGGTTACATCGGCAAGTCGCGCAAGTTGAGGGGCACCATTCACAACTGCTGAACCATCCACGGTAACTGCCGCAGTCCAAATCTGTTCTATGCCAGTGCGATTGTCGATCCAAAACGGATGGAATTTGCCGGCGGCGTCGGCTGCCATCCCTGCCGTGTGCCCACCATTGAAAGAGAACAGAGTGCCGAACCCGATTCTTGCTTGAAGGTTGCCGCCCTTTTGGCGACTCTCCGGTTTGCCGCCTCCGGTGCTGCTTCCCCGCAGCTTAATGTCGTTCTGAAAGGCGACGGTTGCGGGAGCGCTCGATACGCGAACACTTGGACCAAAGGTTTCTCCGCCGTCGTCTGATACGGCAAACCGAACCCACCATCCGTAATTGTGTGGATTATCGCGGCGGTCATACCACATCACTCCAACCACGCCATTCTTGTTCACGTCGACTACCGGCATATCATCATCGGGCCCAATCTCCGGTGCCGGCCATGCTCGGTCGTCGTTCACAACGTGAGGCTTGGACCAGGTTTTGCCTTTGTCAGAGGAATAGCTCAGCAGAACTTTCCCTCGTCCTGAGCGAAAATCAGGCCATACGACATAGAGCCTGTCGCGGAAAGGACCGTGGCTCTTGTCCACTGCAATCACAGGCACAACACTCGATGGTCCCAGGACGTCCGCGTAGTCCATATACCAATCGCTGATCGTTCGGGCCGTGCTATAGGTCTCTCCGCCGTCAGAAGAAGAGATCATCTTCAACAATGAATTGGCGGACTGATAAGGTGGTTTCCTACCGAGTTTCGTCCGATCTTTCTGTTCGCCAAACACCGCGACATAAGTCCCGTCCGAGAGAACAACACCATTGCCCATTCCCAATACCCAGCGAGGTGACGCGGAAAATCTCTTATAAGGCGGCCTGAACGAGACGCCACCATTCAGCGATCTCTGAACGGAAATTCCTATCTGCATCGCACCCGAGTCCGGGTCAGCGAGATTATGCTCCAGGAGTGCGGCAGATCCTGTGCCATTGATATAAAGCCGCCCGCTATATTTTCCGCCGGTTGTGTCGGCGGTCACGTATTCTCTGTCGATCCAGTCAATGTGCGAAGGGTTCTCCCAGGTCTTTCCACCGTCAGGAGAGCGGTAGACCAGCACATCGTCCATTTCCGGCTTCACGGCGGGTTGGAGAATCACTGAGTAGGCATTCCCGTGCGGCCCAAATGTGCAAGCTGGATCACCCGATCCCATTGGACCGCTACCGATATAGAGTGTCTGGACCCAAGTCGCTCCTCCATCACTCGATACGTAGGTAATTCCATCGGAGATTCGGCGCGTCAGAGGGTCCGGAAAGATCATCGAACACCCAATGAGTTTATTCGGATCTTCAGGGTCGGCCGCGACCAGCACTTCACCGTGGTCCAATTTTGCATTCGCAACGCTCACCTGTACGTTCGTGCCGACTGTGATTCGTGGTGATTGGGCTAAGGCCAAGCTAGCGATTAGTAACGTGATTATAGCGACGAAGTAGCGCTTTCGGCTCAGCATTGCACTATGTCCTCCAAGTCAGTTTTCCGGCCCGAGTTTGGGTCAGCGCGAACGTGAGTTGCCGTTGTTAAAGGAGGAAGCAGAAGCCATCCCGCCATCGAGATGGCCACCTTTTCGTGGGGGGCGGCCATCTCGCGCGGAGCGGGGTCAGAACGTTAGTTTGAGTGCGATCTGCATCGAGCGATTGCCGCCGATGGAGTACAGCGGATTGACGCCGCCGTAGGCCCCCTGCAGTGCACCCGCCAAAGTCTTGTTCACGACGACTGCACTTGGACCGGAAGTCGTCTGTCCGTAACCGGGGGTGAACATCCAGCCACCCGATCCATTCGGGATAACATTGAGCGCGACTTGCTGGGTTCCGCTGTTTCCCCCTCCGAAGAATCCCATGTTCGGATGGTTGAATAAGTTGAAAGCCTCAAAACGGAACTGCAAGTTCGTCCGCTCGGTTACCTTGAATGTCCGATGAACTCCTAGGTCCGATTGCCAGGCGCCGAAATTGCGTAAACCATAGCGCTCGAAATTCCCCTGCCGGGCCGGGAAGTATCTGCCACCCGCGGAAAGAACGGGATCAGCCGGCGGAACCGCGAAGGCAGCAAGATTGACGGCCTTGCCACCCGGATATTGTGAACCGTACAGATACATGGGAACGCCGGGCACTCGGTCGGGACGCTCAAAGAAAGTAGCTTGCGTTCCGAATAACGATCCATAGATCGAACCCCCAATATCGGAAGGAAGCGCTGTGCGGGCCATGAACACGTTCTCGACCGACCAATTGCCGAGGAGTGCTTCCGTGAAGCGGTTTGCGCTTAGGGTTGGGATGTTGTAGGTGATCGCCGCAGAAGCTGACTGCCTCATATCAAAGACTGAAGGACCATAGTTGATATCGGCATTGTTTTGCCCGTAAATACCGTTGTCGGAGCCATACCCGAAGGAGTTCTGCGAACCGTTATCAAGCGAGTGGGACCAGTTGTAGGACGCCAGAACCTCCAAGGACTTCGACTGGTGCTTGAACTGTGCCTGGAAGGCGTTGTAGCTGGAATGCCCCGAGTTCACACCGCTGATTGTGGTGTAGCTGCCTGGGTTCGATCCGAGTCCGTACGCTGTTATCTGAAGTGCCAGGTTTCTACCCAAAGCTCCGACGTACGTCAAACTCAGAGAATTGTTGTTCCCGAGTGCTTGATCGATAGCCAGGTTGAACTCATGAGTGTACGGTTGCTTCATGTTCGGGTTATAGATCTCCCCGCCCTTAGTCGGATCCCACGCGATAGGTGGTGGGGCGGCCACATCCGAGGGAAACGGCCACGTTGTGCCGAATCCGAATTTGCTCGCAGAGATTGGATATCCGGTCCAGCCGTAGATCAACTCGCCGGATGATTGGGCGATCAGGTTATAGAAGATACCGTAGCCGCCGCGGAGCACCATCTCGTGTCCCTGACTACCGAGCAACTGGTAGGCGACCCCAATGCGTGGTCCGAAATTTGCCCACTGTGTTGGATACGGGTGGTCCTTTGTTAGCTCGAACGTGACTTGCGAGGGGTCGGGTTGATTCAAACCGGTAGCTGTAACCTGGGGAAGTCCGCCATTGCGCATCATTGGAGTCTCGACATCCCAGCGCACGCCATAAGTTAAAGTCAGACGCTGTGTCGCCTTCCAAGTGTCCTGGGCGAACGCTCCTATATTGAAATCGCGCACGGAGCTCGGAAGGGATTGGAGAATCTGATACTCGAGTACTTGGCCAGCGGCCAAAGAGTTGAAATCAAGGGGAAGGGGTTCGCTCAGATACGAGAATGGCCAGAAGAACATCGAGTTGCGGCGAAGATCGACTCCGAACTTAAGGTTATGCGTACCTTTCGTGAGCGTCTGTGTGTCAACAATGTTGTACTCCTGGTTGAGGCTGTTGTTCCCTCTTCCAACCTGGAAGAACTGGCGATTGGCATAATCGCAACCAGCGATGACACAGAGCGCAAACTGGCCGTTCTTCAGGCTGTACCCATTGCCCGACGGAAAGAAATACGAGCTATCCGGTACAACAGCTCCACCAAAGTTATCGAGATAGTTGATTCCATCCGCCTTGTCGCGGCTGTAATTGACGCGAATGTCATTGGCCGCCGTTGTGCTCATCAGCCATGTCAAGCCTACTGTTAGAGTTTGGATCTTCATCTGGTTCGAATCGATTTCGCTCAGCGCCGATGTGCCGTTCGGGCCGCCACCTCGAGCGTCGATTTCAGAAGGTGAATAGTTATAACGCCCAAACAATGTCAGGTTGTTCCGCAAATTTACATCGACCCGACCGCTAAACGCATTCACGGTCCCGGGATCCGACCAGGATGCGCTTCCGTTGGACGACCCGTCAGGGTTGACGGGTGCTCCAGGCGCCGGCAACGGGAACATGTTCAAGATAGGCTGAACATCTGTCGGAGCCGAAGCTCGGAGCGCCAAACTCGGTACCGAATAGGTACTGTTGCTGGGCTTCCTCAGGCGCAGTCCCTCGTACGAAACGAAGAAGAATGCCTTGTCCTTGACGATCGGCCCACCGAACACGCCGCCAAAATCGTTCTGACGCAGCGCTGGTTTTGCTTCAGGCGGAGTATTGAAGTAATCGCGTGCGTCGAAGATGTCGTTCCTCAAATAATCGAAGAGAGTGCCATGAAACTCATTCGTACCAGAGCGTGTGACGATGGAGACCTGGCCGCCGGGCTGCCGGCCGTACTCGGGGGCATAGGTCGAGGTTTGCACGCGGAACTCCTGCAGCGCGTCTGCCGAAGCGAGGCTGTTATACCCACCCAAGACGTTGGTCGCCGGAATTGCTCCACCCAATGACTCAGACATCATGTAGGAGGTGCTCATCCCGAAGTTGGCACTTACGCCATCGACCGTAACGTAGTTCGAATCAGCACGCTGCCCGTTCACGCTGAATTGACCGAGGTTGCCACTCTGTACGGTCTGCATTACCACGCCGGGAGTAAGCAGTAGCAGGGACTGGAAGCTGCGACCGTTTAAGGGAAGGCTATCGATGAACTTCCTATCCACAACTGTGCTGACCGCTGCAGATTCGCTGTTCACCAGCGGAGCTTGGCCGTTCACGGTGACCGTCTCAATTCTTGAGCCGATATTCATTGAGAAGTTGAGCGCAATCACGTCCTGTACGTGCAATTCGATGTCGGGTCGGAGAAGCGACTTGAAACCTTCTTTCTCCACCTTGATGCGGTAGTGCCCCGGACGAAGATTCGGAACAATAAATAAACCTTCACTGTTCGTCTTTGCCTCAATGATGGCACTGGTTCCCAGGCTCATAACAGTAACCCGGACGCCGGGAATCGCAGCTCCAGCCGGATCGACAACGCGACCGGAGAGAGTTGCTCGTTCCGTCTGTGCCTGCGCGCCAACCGCAAGACATAGAATCGCCAGCAAGACGACGATTGAGGTGAGACAACGGTGAAGGGTCATAATCGCTCACTCCTTTTTGAGAGAGTGCCCGGTTCGTAGAACATCTGTACCAATACAGTGGTATTTTTCTGGATAAGAAGAAGTTGACCCAGGAATCTCGACGCCAGAGGAACTTCAAGTCGACGAGTCGTACGTGATGAGCCGAAAATATACACTCCTGGCGATTCTCCAATCACCAATGAATTGGAACTTTATTTTCTGCCCGGACTGCAATCTGAGCAGACCTTGCAACCGTCTTTACGGGTGGTTGGGCTTCATATCCAGGAACGCGTAGAGCAGTTCCTTACCTTCGGGTTCTTGCGTCCCGTGTGGGCCGATTGTGACAAATACACTGCTGATGTTATGGAGGACAACCGGGTCGTTGACCTTCAGCACCCATCGCCGCTGGTGTTGGTCATCCTGGAACAACACTCCCAGCTTCTTCACCGAGCCAGATTCTCTTTGCCCCCACACCTGAAACGAATAGCTGGCATCTTTGAGTTTGGCCTCGCTCAAATCATATGCATAAAAGATTAACGACTTGCCTTCAGTGTAGAACACTCGCCCGAATGCTCTCGTCTGTTTGCCACTGGGGTCAGCGTCAATCACGTCGACGATATGCAAATTGCGGGCTCCCATCAGATCGCGAATGTCGCTGTCTGCCGAAATAAGTTCGCGTTCACGTTCGGCCGCCTCGTGTTCTACTCGCACTTGCTCGGTGAGATCCTGGACCTTGGCGCGCAAAGCGATAACGTCCGCGTCGTTCCGCGCACTGGTGTTCTGCGCGTTCTGAAGTTCCGCTTGCGCTCTGATCAGTTGATCATCTTTCTGACGGAGCGAAGCCTGTTCGTCGGCTAAATGTTTACTGAAGGCTGATTGCCAATTCTGGCTTGCCAATTGCGCGCTGCGTAGCTTCGATTGGAGGTCGTCGACGTTTGCTGAGTCCTGATCGTGCTCTCTTTTCAGTCGGGCGACTTCATCCTGCATGCGCTGGTTAGAGGCAGTCAGGATTCGAATCTGATTTGTGAGATCGGTTTCATTCGCGGGTTTCTGCACAGTCGCAATCTGAACCGGTGCCTCGATCTGCGCCACGACCTTGGGCTTGCGAGATTCATATTCGCGCATACCAATGGCAACAAGCCCAATCAGAGCGGCTCCCGCCAATAATTTTTGGTAATTACCCCAAGCGAAGAACCGAGAGAAAGTGGAATAAAAATGGTGGGCATCGGGTTCTTCGGAGAATCGAATTCCTTCTTCGCGAGCCCTGGACAGGAAGCGCTCCGTCATTCCATACGGTACGGGCGTTGTCTTTGTGAAGAATGATTTTTGGCCGTTTACAAGCGGTAACCCTTGTTCATGGAGCTGAACAAAATACGCAAATGCGTCTTTGCATTGACCACAGTACTCCACATGGTCCAGAAACTCCTCGAGTTCGCGACCCGTAATCTGTCCCGCCGCGGCAAGCGCCGCAAGCTCCTCAAATCGATCATGGCTCCACATCAAAGACTCCCGGTTCGAACGCTGTCAGTTGCGCCGGCTACTTGTCCCGCTACACTTTCATCCGCTGTCCGGCTTTCAAGATGGCTTCGCATCCGATCTAGGCCCCGATAGTAATGATGACGCACATTCCCTAAAGGCTCTCCCGTACGTTCACTAATCTCTTTCAGGGACAGTCCTTCAAAAAAAGCCAACTTCAGAGTATTACTCTGGGCACCCGTTAAAACCCGGAACGCCTGGCGCACCATTCGGGCGCGGTCCACAGTGTCCAAGGTCTTCGTGGCAACTAGAAATGCATCTTCGACCTGGCGCTCGAGTTCGGTCGCAACGTCAAAATCGCGTTGCAGGCCCCGAACTTTCAGGTACCGCAACCGGTTGAAGCTACGGTGATAGGCATATTGCAGCAACCATGCCTTAGTACTGCCCTTCTGCGGATCAAACTGTACCGCATTTCGGAAAACTTCCAGGAAGACGTTCTGCGTAACGTCCTCGGCCTCCCCTTCGTCGTGCAAGATCTTGACGGCTATGCTGAAGACCAGACGGTGATAGCGCTCGAACAGGACTGCTAGCGCATCATCGTGCCCCTGCTTCAGATGTGCCATTATTGTTTCGTCCGAGAGGTTCCGTAGCTGGGAAATTCCCAAACCGCAAGGCTCGAGGCTCTCGTTGGATTTTTTGTTGAACATTAGGCGGTCCCTTCAGGCTTCTCCGAACCTGAAAGTGTGGGAAATACTATCATTAGACCCGGAGAGTACAATCCAGATTCTTGCCTTATTATTTATTTTTCTTCACTGGTACAGAGACACGTATTGGCGGGCATACTCGCGATTGCCGCTGATTTCACTCTGGCGTTCCCGCCGCCGCTTGGCCTACAGTCCCCACCCTGCGACTCTTAATAAGTCGAGAAAATCAAGTCACCCGGAGATACTTCTTGAAGAATCGCTCAGTTCGAAGCCAGCTGTCGTGCATATTCCCCGGGCTCGCAAAGACATGGTCTTCACCCCAATAGTAGGCGAGCTCGACCGGTACGCCGCGACCATAGAGCGTCGAGTACACCTCTTCCATCTCCTCAGGATCACTATCGAACTCACCCTCAACCAGCAGCAGAGGGGTGGATGCCCGATTGAGGTTGAAAAGTGGAGTGTTCTGGATGTATTTGACTGGACTCGTCCAAGGCGGCGCCGGCTGCGGGGCATAGGGTTGTTTCGGGTCTTCATAGTACATCCTGTCGGTTTGAATTACATTGCCTCCACAGTCGAGGGCAAGGTCACCGGCCCAACTGTGCGGCGCTAAGCCGAGGTCCGGGAATGTATCCCACGCCACAATTGCCTTGAACCGGCGCGTCAAAGCTTCCAGGGAGAGCGCGACATAACCCGCATTGGAATGTCCGAAGAATCCATACTCGCCGGAGAGGACTTCGGGCTGTCGATCTAAAACGTCAAGCCAGGGAAGGACCGCATTGGCTGCCGCCTGCATGGGGTCAATGTTGCTTACGTCGCTGGGCTTTCCAATAGGAAACGGTGCCTGGAAAAAGGCGAACCCACGGCTAAGCAGATATTGAACCGGATACACAACATTGATGTAACTATTCAGACTTGTGAAGCTGTCATTGAGCGACGGAATTGAATTGGGATAGGCCCAAACGACGACCGGATGTCGCTCGCCTGCCTTGTGACTGACCGGAAGGACGAAAGTACCTTTCCTCACGGTACCGTCGGGAAATGAGCAATCCAGCATTCTGCGCGTTGGCTTTGCTACATCGCGAAAATACGTGTTGAAGGAGAGGGGAGAAGTACGCGGCTGGGTCCCGTGTTTTGCGATTATGAGGAACGTGCCATCATCGGAGTCCTCACTGTAGACGACCGCCGCGTCCTGAGGACGCACGCCAAGCAGACTCCACCCTGGTTTTGTTGGGAGATCATCGATCCTATAACGATCTTCGCCCGTTGTAATTATCGAGGTGCCGCCGTTCTTCCTCATAGCGATGGTTCGGGCTACAGTGTCGCTAACAACCGCTGGCTGCACCGAAGAGAAGTTGTCCGAAATCACAATTGTCTTGTCAGGACTGATGACAGTGAGCACCGGGGCATCCCAGAACATCACCTGCCCGCGAGCACAGCGCCATGCGCCGCCGTTGATCTGACCGCCACTGCCATAATTTTCGGCTCTGACCTTCTGTGGTCGAGCATCTATCACCCGCTTCGTGTTTAGTCCATCGGTAGTCAACAGAGCTGCGAGCAGTTCAGCATCGAGTGCGGACGAAGCCCCCCATTTGCGAGCCTCGCCCGTACTCACTGTAACCTCCCAGACGGCGTCATTACCTGTCGACGGCTCATCTGAATAGGTCGCCCTTACCGGGACGGCAATTCGTTCGTTATCATCGCTCCAACGCGGCAATCGACTCGGAGCAACATCGCCGACACCAGCAACACCTCGGATTTCATGAACAACACTAGGGTGCGACAGATCGACGAGGGCAAGCTTCAAGTCAACCATGGGATTCTCATTTGAAACTGTAGCCTGCAGCGGCCACGTCATCGGCTTGTCAGGAACCGGAGGGACATTGCCGCTGGCGACGAGCACAGCAAGCCACCGTCGGTCAGCGGAGAGAGAAACTCCCCGAACGTCTCCCTCATAAAGCGTCTCGACTTTACCGGTATCGCACGCGATTCTCACGAGCCGACTTCCGGCCCCGCACGTCGGTGAATGATCGCTCCATTCGCGCACCGAAGGTTGACCTTGTTCCGTGCGCTTACGAAATGCTTGTAGCGTGGGCGAGACACTTGAAATCGCAAGCAGGTTCTGCTGCCGCACATCTCCGCAATCAACATAGAGAATTGATGCGTTATCTAGCCAAATATAACGGTGCGGCATCTGGATGAACCTGGTCGGTGCCGCATACGCTGAACCGGCAGTTCTGAATGTCGAAAGAAAGATCTCGACATTGCACTCAGAGAATACTTGATGCTTTCCGCTGTCGAATTCCCACACGACAAGACCGACTTTGCCGGGCTCGATCAAGGTCAGCGCGGACAGCCGCTTGCCGTCAGGGGAGAAGCTACTGGACCACGTCCCTCCCGCTAAGACATCCATCTGTCTTGGAGTCTCTAAGTCGCCATTTAAGACCCAGAGATCTCCGCGCAGGTCGAGATTCCAGTTTCCCCCGAAGAATGGACCGCCGGCGCTCAACGGTCGAGTAACTTCCAGCGCGAACGCTACACCGTCGCCCGCCATAGCCAAACGACTAACTTGCCAGCGGTTGTAAGCGTCCTCCCAGCTGAACATACGCTGACCGTCGTTGCACCACCCTTTCCTTGATGTCAGCAATGTGCCGCTCGAAACCGCTGCGGTGGCAATGGATTTCACAAAGACTCGGCGATCTACTCTCATCGTGTTCCCTCATTTCCTCGATCCAGATGCTCGTCGAACCACTCAATCACTCTGTTCCAATAGTCCTCTGCGTTCGCCGCGCTCCATGTTCCTTCCCAGTGCTCTTCTCCTGCGTACCTTGCATACTCGACTTCTTTGCCTAACCGTCGAAGTCCAACGAAAACCTCCTCGGCCTGAGCATGAGGAACCGTGTGGTCGAGTTCGCCTTGAATTATCAGCAGCGGTGTGACCACGCGGTCCAGATAGAAGAGCGGTGAGTTTTCAATGTAGCGGTCCCGAACCTGCCAAGGTGTTCCTTCCATCCCTCCTTGGCCCGTTTCGGACCAGCCGATTCCAAATGCTGACCCATCTTTATCCATTTCTCCGTAAGCGCTGATGAGATCGGCTGGGCCCGCGCTGTCGACAGCGGCCCGGAATCGCGTAGTTTGCACAATCAAGGAGAGCGTGGAATACCCACCATAGCTGTGACCCATTGCGCCCAAGCGATCTGGGTCGGCGATGCCGAGGTCCACAGCACGATCCACGGCAGGCATAACCGTTTTCAGGAGGTCCTGCATCGGCGTCTTCTTGTGCAGCGGTGTATCCGGCAGGAGAACTGCATAACCACGCGTCGCTAGAATCTGCAGGTTCTCCACTCCGGAGCCCGATAGCCCAAAACGATTCAAAGTGTCAGAGCGTAGCGACCCACCATAGACGTCTACGATTAACGGGTATCGCTTTCCCGGTTGATAAGCCGCCGGGAGCAGCAGAGCACCATGAAGTTGCTGACCGTCAATGCTCCGGTAATCGATGATTCGCGCACTGCCAAACGAACATCCATCGAGTTGTGGATTGATATGCGTGAGCTGATGGCGATTCTGAAGATCGGGCCCGGCGACCCATACCTCTTCAGGGTGTTGCGCGTCCTGCGCGACGTATGCGATGGTCTTGCCGTCGCTGCTGACATCTGTTGTGAAAATAGAATCCCGCCCAAAATATCGTGGTTCTGAGAAGATCTTCGACACAGCCCCGGTCTGCAGATCGATTTTGTAAAATCCGGTATCTTTCGTCGCTTCGTTTCGCGCGAGTACGAGCATCGAATGTGGCATCGGCTCCCACAAGCGGCCGCCCCCGCGCGGGGCAGCCACTTCCAGAATCACCGTGCCTGGTATTTCTGCCACAACTTTGAGGGAGTGCTGGTCAAGATCAGCCGCCCAGATTTTATCTGTGCCGGACCGTCCGTATTGTTCGCTGCTGAGGAGGTAGATCCTTCGGCCGCTCGAATCCCACAGAGGCGCCCGGTGATCATCATTGAACTTGGGATGGGGCTTTCCCGCGGTCACATTGGTAGGGTCGCCGCCGTTCAGGGAGACGATGAAGCAGTCACCTTTACTAGTCAGATATGCTAGTGATCTGCCATCCGGCGACCAACTGACGGACTGTCCGTAATCTTCCTCGGTTTTGGGTACCAAAATCCGCGACGTTCGACTGGACATCGAGAAGATGTCGATGTCATAGACCGGTTGTTGGGAATTTTCCTCCATTCCCTTCCAGTCGGTGTACACGATGGATTCTCCATTTGGCGAAAACCAATATCCAAGTGGGCGTATTCCCGTTGCGATTCGATTAATTTTGCCGGTTGCGACATCGATCAGCGCGAGGTCGCCGTCATAACGATTCATCCATCGTTCGTCAGTAACTCTCCTGGTTGGTTCAGTTGTGCTCTGAACTGCGGCAGCTGGTTCTGACTTAAATACGGTGACTGTTACTCCATTGTGCTTAGTCTCAGTTTTCGGTGTAGGCGACGGGCGGATGAGGTCGGCTGCCTGTTCTACGGTCATTCCCGCCGGCAGTATCTTTACGAGAAGGGAGCGCCCGTCGGGGGACCAGCGCGGCACCTGAAAGTTGAAGAAAGGACGCGGAATTGCGTCCGAGAGCTGTCTCATCTCTCCTGTAGCTCTATTCCATATCCACAAGCGCTCCGTCCCCGTACGATCGGAATAGAAAGCGAGCAACTTTCCGTCCGGCGACCAAACAGCACTGGAGCTGGTTCCCTTTCCTTGCGTGAGATTGCGAGTCTCTCCAGTCCGAGTATTCGTGACCAAAACGTCGCAACCGATCGCCTCCGTGAATGCACCAGTTGGCGTGTAAAACATGTATCGCTCGTCCTTGGTACCGCTCACTTTCCGATCATCTTCCACTGTATAGGCGACCCATTCGCCATCTGGTGAAAGGCTGATCGGCATGCGATTGGAAAAAGAAAGGACTCCGAGAGCACCGCGGACATCAAAGGGCTTGGTCGCCTGGGCGCTCCCGGCGGGAACCAGAAGCAACACACAAAGAAAATAGGCAACCGCATATACAGAAACGCATGGGCGTCGTAGATTCATTCGGATAATCTCCCGGTAAGGTCACCTTCTGATACGGCAACGATGCATTCGGAAATTTGAGCGGGGCGTGGATCTGGATTGAGCGCCCACCCAGAAGGCCACGGTTTCTGTAATCAAAAGAACAAGCATTACTCCAAACAGGACAGCGATTGCGAAGATCGCGAAGAGAATCATCACGTAGGCTTGCTGCCCATGCACGAGGAAGAACGGCCAAACTGTCCCAACACTAATAGCTTCCATTTTGTCCTCAGGATCAAGCTACTTAACTTTGCTCGAGTCGCCGGACTCATGCTGTTCGCTCGGCGACAACGGAGTATTCAATGCGACGCCAAGAATGGAGAAGACCATTGTGAGAAGCGAAACAATAGCCAAAGCACGAGTACGGCTTGATCGAATCATCGTTTCCCTCAAAGGATCATCTGCTGGCGGATGCTGCGGGCTGGTGAGAATTCAAAGCCGACGCTGCACGCTCGGATTCATGCATCTTCTCTAAATGTGCGGCTTCCTGTTTTCTCAGCTCATGCCAACGCTCGTACTGGGAATGCTTCCCAGGTGAAGGATCTTCCTTGTGTTGTAACCAGAAATTGAACCAGTCAACGTTCCGTTCCATCGAGACGTAACGGTGCTCCGGTTCAGTGAAAATGTGACCGTCGCCCGGATAAACCCAGAACTCGAACGGGACGCCCGCATGAGCCAGTGCTGATCGCATCTCCAGGCCGTAAATGGCCTCGTGGTCGTTGAAGCCCATCAGCACAGGGCCGTTGATGCGGTCTGCATTCAACGGTGGAGAAAACGAAAGCCAGTTCTTCAGAGTGCTCCCGTAGGGCGGTCCGCCAAGGATCTTCTCGTCGTTCTCATGACCGTTGTGCCCCTCTAGCGCATAGGCGGCATTACCGTATCCGCCGCCATCCACCAGCGACGAAACCTTGAACATGTGGGACTGCGTAATGGCGAATTCAGTGAGAAACCCGCCATAACTAATACCCATAATTCCAACCCTGTGACTATCGGCAAGTCCATCTTTCACGAGCATGTTGACCCCGGCTTCGATGCTTGCGAGAGGACTGTAGCCCTCAGCGACAGTACCCTTCGCGAAGTCCTTGCCATTCCAATCGTCGTACGGCGGATAATTCGTCATCAGAACGGCGAATCCGTCTCGCGCAAACGCCTGCGCCGGATAACTCGACAGCCATTCGGCCTGCGTAACGAACTCGCCCTCAAATCCGTAGAGAATGATGAGCAAGGGATAGCGCTTTCCTGGGGTGTACTGAAATGGCTTGATTAGGTATCCGGTGGTCTCCGCGCCATACTTGTTAGTCCAACGCAGTTCGCTCACGTAACCGACGGTAATGTTCCGCATCTCTGGGTTTATATCTGCAAGTCCACGAGGCTTTCCCGAGGCGATATCCACTAGGGCGGGGCTCGGCGGAATGTTAGACGACTGCCACACACACGCTGCTACGCCCTTGCTGACTCCATCACAATCATCGACACGGATTTCTTCGGATGTGATGCGGGTGCGTTCATGTCCATCCAGCGGAACCCGGTATAGGCCGTTACGCGAACGTCTTTTGCCGAGCAGGCTTGACTGGTAGATCAAGGCGCTGCCGTCGTCTGCCCACCAATACTGGCGAGCATTCGAATCGGGTGCGAACTCCCGTTTCGTTCCAGTTGCCAGTTCATAGACGACGAGGGGAGAGTTCGTGTAACCCTGCACTGAACAATAGGCGAGAAATTTCCCATCGGGAGACCACTGTGGCAGCGTCTCGACAGCTTCACCGTTTGCAACAACCGTAAACTTTCCGGTCTCAACGTCCACAATGCCGACATCCTGATTGAAGTAGACCCTCGATTCCTTCAGCTTTGGCGGAGCAGCATATGCAACTGCAATTCGATGTGAATCGGGCGACCATGCAACCGACGAAATCTCTCCCCCAAACAGTTGAGTACGGTTTTCCCAAAGCAGTCTTTCCGACTTAGTCTTGAGGTTGTATACCCACACTTGGCCCGGAACGTGAATCCACTGTCCGAACATTAACGTGGTGAGATCCATGTTCTCGCCGAAGAGAATTCCATTTTTCTTCCGTTGCTCCAACTCGGCATTATCGATAGGCGGCGAGGTTGTGAATGCAACTTCTTGGCCGTCGGGAGACCACTCGTAGGTGAACACTCCAACCGAAGTGGTGTCGCTTGGGTGGTAGCCGATCCTGCTTATGGTTTGATCCGCGCCTGGCGTGTGGTTGAAGACTTGTTCTGCAACCTTTGTATCCGGATCAATCCGCCACAACTGTTGGGAGCCGCTCTTCGACGATAAGTAGGATATGTATTTTCCGCCCGGACTCCAGCGTATCGATGACAGCGACGACTCTTCCAGCAACTTGTCCGGTGCATTTCCCGGATTTGTATTCACGACATACAAAGCGGTGCGATAGCAGTCGCAGCTTCGAAAAGCCTGCTTTACAAGGAACGCAACCCTGGAACCATCTGGGGAACGATGCGGTTCCTTCACCTCGCGGAAAGAAACAATCTCATCCAGGGTGATCGGGTGCTTCCCCTGCGCTGCTTGTTCAATGCCGCTGATGTTGATCTGAGGAATGCCATCCGCAGCGTTTTGCGTTTGTCCTGCGACGGACAACGCGACGCAACAAAATAGAAATCCGACACAAAGAATTAACGGTCTCTTCATCGCTACCTCGAAACAGCATTCGTCACATCAGCGCGACGAACGCGCGTTGGTCATTCGCCCGCCGACGTTCAAGAGCCGAACAGCTACCTCAGACCGAGAGTCGCTTTTCCAACTGCAACGCCTGCTGCTTTCTTCCTTATATCCTTCTCAAACGCTGTGAACGTTGCCGCATTCGAATCCTGCGGCTCCTCCACTTGGACGGGAATGTAGCCGACAAGCACGCGACCGCCCGTTGGCACAGCTCCGAGCTTCACCGTCGGATGAACTTGCCATTCGGTGTCGGGCGCGTGGTTTGCGGCGACATCGTCTACAGTGATGGTTCCCAACGCGGCATGAGTGAACGCATCGACATAATCAAAGGTTGTCGAACCGGATGGGATGTCATAAGCGTCGACGACGACCTTCCAGCGTCCGGGTGCAGGTGCAAACACCGCCACGCTCTTGGAACCGAGTTGCCCCGAGCTGCTGTCACGAAGGACAGCCAGTCCCTTCACATCCTGGAATAGGTACAGATCGAGGTCCGCACTGGAATCTGATAGATGGCTGATCGCAACGCTCACCTCCTGTGCTCCTGGTGGAACATCGATTTCGTACATTTTCCTCTCGCCTGCGCTCAGCTTGTCGCGCAGTCGTCGCGCACTTCCAAGTGCCGAGGTCATAGCTCCACCGTGAAATTCGGCGAACCGATTGGTGAAAGTGACCTCTGTTGAACAACCCTTGACTCCTGTCCCGCTGAACTGGCATGAGAACGGACTTGCCGCCACCTTGACGAGTGACGCAGTCACCTTCGTCGGAACGGCCGACAGGGGATTGGAATCGATTTGTTCGGTGTAGAAGACGAAATTATTCCCATACAATACGAGTTCCCAAACCCCCGCGGCGGGATTCCTGATGGTCGTTCCAAGGTGGCCATGTTCCGTGTTACCGAGAATTCCGAAAAGGGGAACACTGGTACTGTGGTCAGGAGCAATGACCGATGCTCTTAACGTCGCCTTTGCCTCCAATGGAGTATCGATATCGATGTGCAGCGCGGTACTGTTTGGCGGTACGCGCAGGAAGTAACTCGTGCTTCCCGGCCGTTTAACAGGCTCGTCATCGACAACCTGATAATGATTAGCCGGGGTGAAGTCCTGCGGGGCAACGATCGTGTTCAAAACCTGGTAGGAGATCCACGACTCGCCGGGACGCTTGAGATCCAGGATTGCGCTGTGCACACCAATGCCCTGGATTGAAATTGAGACAGGCAACTGTACGGGGGTATTCAATGGCAGTTCAATTGAGTCGGCCGATGTGAAGCTGCCGTCGTCTCCAACCCAACTCAAATCGAACTTCATCGATTCAGTCGGGCCGGAGGTGCGTACGAACGTGATCGTCCTTGTTCCTTTTTCTCCCGAGGACCAGCCTTCCCGTTCGTAGATTCCGCGACCTTGGTTCGGAGTAGCAAGATCGGCGGAAATAACCGTCTTTACCGGTGCACGGCTTTCAATTGAGACCGGATCATACTGCTTGTCCATCAGCTTCAGCATGTTCCAGGCGGCATCCACTTGTATCAGTCCATTACCCTGCTTATATGCTGGAATGGATGGTATGAAGCGTGCACTGGAGAGCAGCGCGGTTCGAATTCTCGCCGCATCGTACTTAACTCCGGCCTGCTTCGCGGCGCTGATCAGCAATGCTACGGCTGCGCTCGCCGTGGGACCGGCTGTCGAAGTCCCGCCTGCGATTGAATAACCGGCTGGGAGTTCGAAAACGCCCTTTCTCTTTAGCGGTGGCTTGTAACCTACATCTGTGCTTACGAGTTCCGAAGGACTCAGTATTTCTGGCTTAAGACCGCCATCTCCCGCCGGCCCGTAGGATCCGACAATGTGGAGATTGTCGTGGTGCTTAACTGTCGCTCCGTCGTTGATGCGGTAGGCATCACCAGCCTGATACGCTCCAACCGCAATAGCGTACTTTCCTGATACCTCGTCGAGCACTGTATTCAGTCCGGGCTCGTTATTGGCGGGCGAAAGGATAGGCTTCTTGTATTTTTCGACGATGCGATCGAAGATGATTGCTGCCACAGCGCGGCCATCGTGCAGAGGATTGATCGTCTCTTCAACAATCGTTGGCTCCAGGCAAATGACATCCACATTCGGCAGCTTGGCTGCAATAATTGCGCTCTCAACGAATCGATAAACCTCACTGGCAGAGTTATAGACCGAGATTAACTGCGCTCCCGGAGCAACTCCGTCATAGCTGCCTCCGTAAAAGCCTTTGCCTAACGAGGCGCCCGATACTTCGGTGACGTGTTGCCATACTCCCAGCGTGAGCCGAACGTACTTCTTCTGGGGATCCGTCTGGATGGCGAACGCAACACTCCGGCGATGATGACCCGCGGGAATATTGGATCCAAAGATGCCCAGGTCCTTATGGCGGGAATAGTCCGTCATGGCCTTCTCGTCAGAAAAGCTGTGATCCTGATTTGTGTCCACCCAGACGAGGTTCTTCTGTTCGTTCCAGAGAACACCGAACAGGCCGCTGCTTCCGGGCGGATTCCCGTCAAAATTTACATCCTTATATATGTAGGCAGGCTGGTGAAGCGCGCGCTCGTTGAAAAAGCCCAAACGGTATTGCCCATCTTCCGGCGCGGAATAAGTCTCCCCTTTATAAGAGAACTTTCCATGTTCGACATTTACGATGGTGTCCATCTTCACCCACATGGGATCGTCGTCATCCCGGGGATCGCTCGCCGCGAGAGCTTCGGCGATCTTGCGAATCGGTTTGCCGTCAATCGAAGTTGCGGTCTGCAGTTCGGGGGCCAGGAAATCCGGCGTCGCGTCGAGAATTGCTACCCCGGTTCCACGACCGTCGTAGGTCGGGTTGTCTTCCGAAAGCCGCAGAATATCCATGTCCTTCTCAGGAAGGTAGGGATGACTCAGCGGCGTGTCAGGATCGGGCGGGTTATTTGAGGGCTGCTCTTTTTCGGGAGTGAACCAATCATCAAAACTGGGATTCCATTTATCGACATCCAGGTCGATATCGAGGCTCTGTACGTCCTGGAATGCTGCCAGTTTCTCCATTGAAGCCAGCGGAACCCTTGCCCGAAGGTAGTCGACTGCATCTTCGCGGAAATGTATCTCTCCACCCAGGCGTGTGACCTCGTCAGCAACACGGGCATTCTCCCCCGGACGGGAGGCAATCAGCACGACCAGGTCTTTGTCGCCGCGAGCCGCCGCCAGCGCCATCAGGATATGGTGGTTCTTAAAGAGCTTTCGCTGAGGAGCAGCGCTTGGGTGTGCTTGTCCCAGAGCAGGACTTATGATCGCCGGTATCAGCATCAAAACGGACAGACAAAGACCATATCGCAGACGTTGCATCTCACCCCCTTACAATGCTTGGCAGTTAATAACCGCGCAATCCGCTCACTTCGTGTCCGGGATCACACCTGAAAATGAAATATGGAGATCCGGAATCCGCAGTGGATCCTTCACCTTGAGGTGCCACACCACTTGACCAGACAGGGCTCCTGGTTGGAGAACCTTCTCTGTTCCCAGGACATTTGAGTAGTCGAACACCGCGCCGTCTCCTGGCTTGCCGTTATCTGAATTCAAAATTGTTGGCGCGAATTCTTTCAGGCTGTCATTAAGTCCGCTGCCAAACTTCTCAACTTCGAGCGAAATCGGCGCATGAATTGGCCGCGACGAAACGTTGCGAAGTCTTGTAGGAACGTTTAACACTCCTGTGGCCGGATCAAACGACGTAGCATCGAACACGAGTTCGACTTTTCCATAGAGAGACGTCGGAGTTGCTTGTGCTGTCCGCTCGCCCGCGTTGCCAGATTCTGCCAAGGAAGTGTTTGTCAGCCCGCCTTTTTGGCTCTCTTCCGGTGTCATGACCCTGACAGTCGCCGTCTGAATCTGATACGTGCCTGTCCTGGCGTCCGCCCAGAAGGGATGGAAAACGCCGTTGTTGTCGACGTCCAACCCCATGTAGTCGCCGCCGGCAGGCCAGCGCGACACTCCTGAAATAAAGGAAACTCTTGTTTCGGGGCCGCCCTTGTACAGCGCCGACTCCGAGAACATCGGCTGCATGGTCAGGTTACCTTTGCCGAGACGCAACGACGTTTTGTCCGATACGCGAACCGGGGCCGAAAAAGACTCGCCGCCATCCAGAGATGCCGCGAAATACTGGTCATATTGTTTGTCGTCGTGGGACGTGGAATTCCGGGTATCAAACCACGTGAGACCTACAACTCCCTGCTTGCTAACTGCTATCTCCGGTTGATATTGGCTCGACCACGTTGGTCCGTCATTTACAACCACTTTGGGCATGGACCAGGTCTTTCCTCGATCGGCCGAATACGTGAACACGACGCGATAAGCGCCTTCGCGATAATCGGTCCAAGCTACATAGATCCGGTCTTTGTATTTTTCGGACCGATCCACTGCAGCTGCAGCGAAAGTCTGCAAACTCGGAGCGTTCCTGTCCGGCTGAAACTCCTGTGTGCCTACTTTAAGAGGCTCTGAAAATGTCACGGCCCCATCCGACGATGTCACCAGCCAAATGTTGCCGGAATGCGATGTTTTCCTCTTCGCGGGATCGAATTGGAAATCATCATAGGGAAGGACGAGCGTGCCATCGCTCAGCAGCAGGATGTTTCCGACGGTATTAATGCCGACAATTCCTTTTCCACTCGCTGCCTGAACCCGACCGGTGAAGGTACGGCCATCGTCATCCGAACGAAAGACTCCCAGCCTATATACGGGGTACCCATACAGCACCGACAGGTAGACACGCCCGGCGTAGCGTCCCACCGTGTGATCCACCGCGAGAACTTCGTGATCGTAGGAATATCCGAGATTGGCAGCTTTTCCCCATGTCTTTCCGCCGTCTTCCGAGCGATAGAAAAAGAGGCCGCCCCGCATGTTGCCGTTGTCGTCCTTCACAAATGCCAGGGCACTGAAATAAGCAGTCCCGTGCAAGCCGAATCCGACCTGTGGATCGCCGCCGCCCCACTCGATTTCCTCCGGAAACGCGGACGCCACCCACGTGCTTCCGCCGTCGGCTGATGCGTAAGCCTTGCACGCAAATCCGCCTTCATCGCGCTCGGTCGTGATCGCGCCACCAACCAGGTTCTTCGCCGAAAGCGGGTTCGAGGCAACGGAAAGTTCCATATGTGGGAAGTCTCCGTCCCGGCTGACCAGCATGTTTGGACCGACAGTAATCACCGGTGCTGTTCGCGAGTTAGTGTCGCCCGCAAAGCACAAATTGCCGCCCAAGAAGCTGAGAATCAGTACCAGCACTGAACATTGGCCGAAGCGAAGTTTCTTCACCATGCCTCCCGTACTTCCCGCTTATTTCGCGTTCGCAGCTCGTTCATTGTTGTCAGTCGTGTCGCTGACTACTTTGAACATCATGAAGGGGTATTCCGGCTCGGTCGGAATGCCGCTGAAATGCCAAACAAATTCGCGCTCTTGCGAAGCCTCCCCGGGTTTCAACTGTTCGGACCCGAAGTCCCACGCTGCCCCTACCGCCCCCTGGTGGTTGTCGGCATTGTCAGCCTGGAAGTCCTTCAAATTGACCCGAACAGTCTGCAGTTCCACCGAGAAAGGTCCAGTAACAGGCAAAGGCGATTTGTTCTCGAGGTGCATGCGACAGGTGAAATTGTCGGACTTCCAGTCAAATCCGCAGTTCTTTGCAACGAGTTTCACCTGGATGCTGACATCCCTCTTCTGCGCTACAGGTTGGTGAACATCGCCGGCGACAGAAAATGATGTCTCCGCAATTTGCATTACGCCGGAAGATCCATCGATCCAACCAGCATGAAAGACACCGTTGGAATCTGCATCGAGGCCTTGTGTATCGCCGCCACCCGGAAATCGCGTCGATATCATCAGGACATTGAGTCCTTGTCCTTCGACCGACACGCCAGCATCCGTTTTCGGATAGGCACTGATCCCGGCGCTGGGCTTCCAATTACCGGGAGCCAGTGGACAGGTCGGCTTCCTTCCCGTCGTCACATTCGGCAAAAACGTTTCGCCGCCATCGAGGGAAGCGGAAAAATACAACTCATAACAAGCGTCCTTGTGAGCACGACGGTCATTCCATGTAACCCCGACGATGCCGCGGTCGTTGACGGCAATCGTCGGATTCGCGTCGTCGACAGGCCCGTGATCATCCGGAACCGAAACCGGTTTCGACCAGGTCCGGCCGTCGTCGGACGAGTGGATTACCCGAATGTCGTGACGATCCCCGGCAGTCTCTACCCACACCACGTACACGCGCCCGCGAAACGGTCCTTGTGAGAGGTCCACCGCGGCGAAGCCATTACCCTGGATTTTGTCGAGTTTGAAACCGGCGTTTGTTCGAAATACCCAACTCGTCTGGAAAACCGGATTGGTGACGGAGTATGTGTTCCCGCCATCACCCGAGATCGCGACGCGCAAGTATCGACGATTGCGGATTTCCCGGTCCGGTGCGTTTCCATCAAATAACGTCGGCATGTCCGAAGGAAGTTCCTCGAAAGTCCAGAAGGGCACAATGACCGTTCCATCCGGACCGACCAGGATGTTCGACATCGCGAACATCTGTTCCTTATCGGAACCGGTGATCAGTCGCGGCTGGCTGTATGTCTTTCCTCCATCGTTAGAGAATGCGATTGCCTGAACACCTCTGTCTTTTCCGTCGAGGCCAACGGATGTTCCGGTTGCTCCCGCGTAGATCCTCCCGGCGTATCTTCCGCCACGATCGAACGCCATCTGTTGTCGATCGAAACCTTTTATCCCCTGGAGCAGTGTCTCGTCAGACCACGTTCGGCCGGCATCCGACGATCGGATTATCCAAAGGCCGTTTCGGTCGTTTGCAGCGAAATAGGCATTGCCAGAGCCATCGAAGTACGTGATTACATCCCAACCGTGTGAAAGGTCCTTGGGCAACGGAATCCGGCCCCAGGTCTTCCCGCCATCGTGTGTTACGTACCCGCTCACCCCGGCGCCGTCGTCACTGATGCGACACGAAGCTGCAATCTGATCGTTGGAATTCTTGGGATTGATCGCGTAGAAAGACTCACCGTGTGGATCGGTGGGGGCATCTGCTGAAACAGTTACTGAAGGGCCAACCGTGATGTCCTGACCAAAACCTGCATGACACAGCGCCATAAACAACACGAGAAAGAGAAACCGTCGTTCCAGGATGGTCATGTGAGATCCCCATTGCGGCGAATCGCTCGACGGCAGGCGGCAGCAACCGTGCGAGGATCACCCATGCGAATTTGCCAGCCAAGAGTTGTCTTTAGAGATTGCCCCTTGGAGTAGGGATCTGTACCGCAAGGGAAGAAATTCTCGGACATGAATCGTCAGCCTTTGTCGTCAAGGCCTTCCCTGTCCCCAATAACCCGCATTTCTCTATTTCATCGTTAGTTTGCTGCGCGCGACCTTGCAACTGGCGCTTTCGCTCTGGTTGCGCTTGTTGCTTGTGGTCCTTCGTTAAGATATTTCGCATACCACTGGAAGATTTGCTGCCACATGTATCGGATATTGGCCGGACTCGACGGCGAGTGCCCTTCGCCCCAGAAACGAAGGTACTTAGCCTCTTTGTTTCCGCCGCATAGAACGCGAGCGACTGTCCGTCAGGCGAGAAGCTGTCGATCCAATACATCTTCTTCGGATCGGGTTTAAACAGGAGCTTGGGAGAAGGTTCTGCCGCGGTCAGGTCGACGATCATCAGCCATCCCCCGGTAGAGTTCCAGGTACCGATTCGACCGACACTGTAATCGGGAAGCTGGTCATAACGCGGCGCTCGCTCGTATACCAGCCAATGCCCAGTAGGATCCACCTTTGCAGCGCCTACGCTCTCCAACCTAAGGAGGTCATCGACGCTGAAACGATGCTGCGGTTGCGCATTGGCGTTGATTGCGATCGCAACAACGGAAGCCAGCAGACACACTGCCACGATTCGGGACATCTCAGTTCCCTCGCAGACTTGAAATAACGAAGATTGCTGCCAGCCAGTCAGCCTCGTACTCATCAGTTGCACTACGATCCAGGCCGCCGAAATCAGTGGCTGACTGGGGCATTTCCTGCCGTTGAACCCTGACGGAATTTCTCGTATCGGTCTCGCACTTGGCTGGCGCTCAAAGCACGGTCGTAAACAGAAACCTCGTCAATTTCGCCTTGGAACCCATCTCCAATGATCAGGGGGAATGGGTTCGTGATGACTTTCTCTTTATAGGGCGCTGAGGTTCTAAGCCGACCGTCAACGTACAACTTCAAAATGGAGGCATCGTACGTCATGGTCAGGAAATGCCAGGCGCCGTCAACCGCGAAATCGGCGGTTGCCCCTCCCGTACTGGTGGGTGCTTGTGCAGTAGCCAGGTAATCAAGACCGCCGTTTACAAAGGCCCGCGCCTCATTGTTTTCCGTTAGGCCAATTCCGAAAGCGCTGCCTTTGCTCACGATGTTCGCTCCGGCGGTCGCCATCATGGGATACATGCGCACCGGGTCTTCGCGAAAATGTGGGAACTCCATCGCCGCCAAATAGAGTTTTCCGCCAACCAGTTCGATTCCGCGGTATCCCGCAACAATGTCCTTGGAACCATCGGTTCGTTGGGTAGCTTTCCAACCGGATCCATCAAGATTGGACTCGGCCGTCCAGATTTGCAGTCCTTCGCGGCCAAGGTTCGTCATCCCCATGGCCTCTTTGGCCAGCTCCGAGATGGTGTTCGAGGTGTGCCTCAGGTTATAGGTGTAATAGACTTTGTTGCCCAGTATCTGAATGCTGTTAAAGGTGGGGCCTGCCAGGTCATCGCCACTGGTTCTTTGGATGGAGTGGAAATTACCGCCGTCCAGGTCCATCGAGCCTGTGAACAGATAGCCCCCACGTTCGCCGATGTCCTGGCTGTATTCGAAGTAGATTTTTCCGTCGTGCACCTGGAACGAACCCCAACCACTAGGCATATATGCAATGTGGTTGATGGCGTGAATGACCCGCCAGTGATTACCATCTCGATCGGAAACAGCAAAATATTGATCTTCATCGGAAGTGCCCGCGAACTTCTTCCTGGCCAATTCGCGAATGGTGGGATACATATAAAACACTTGATTTCCAACCACCTGCAGGTTGGGAATCCATCCTCCATTTACTGTCCGTTTAGTGGGCTTAAAATGGGAACCATCCAGATTTGAGATTGAAGTCCATAACTGCCAATCACCCTTTCCATCTTTCTCCGGCCAAGCGTTGTACACGCGCTTGCCTGCGACTTGCAGATTGCCTTCCTGCTCGGTCCTGTAACCATCCGGTTCGAAAGTGCGCTGGGTGGACTTCCAGCCGGAACCATCAAGATTGGATTGCGCGGTATAAATTTGCCACGCGTGGTTTTCGTCCTCGCCGAAGTACTCGTAGTAGATCCGTTTACCCGCTACCTGGAGTTTGGGCTCTACTGCGGTATGGGGCGAGAAGGTCCTGCGTGTGTCATGGTAGTGCGTCAAGTTGATATCTGTGGTTCCGGTCCAGAGGTGCCAGTCGTTCCAGGGAAACGCTGGAAGTTTCTTCAGAACCGGATCCTGCGAAAGAGTTGGATTGTCAGCGGAGGCATGATCGGAATTCGCGGTGAAATAGATGGTGTCTCCGCATACCTGAAAATAGGGCCCCCGCAACGAAGAGTAGGTTGAGGGAAGCCCGACCATGCGGAATTTGCTCGCGTGGCCTCGTATCCAGGCAGAGACGGAGACCTGATTTCCGATATTGAAGGCCACGGAGGCGGGCACTTGAAGACGATCCAAGCCATCCAGCACGATGGCTTTACCGTGTATTCCTTGTGTCCAGCTCACATTGCCCACAATGAAGCCGTCGTGCTTGTTCCCGGACGAATCAGCGATGGAGGCCCCGCTCCCCTCATCGAGGTGGTACTTGGCAATGAGGTGCTGCTCAGCAGCCTGCGAATTCCGCGTAAACGTCAAACCCGCTATGCTTACAAAAATGCAGGCCAACCACAGGGAGTGGAAATGTCTCATCATTCACCTTTCTTTTGTTTGCCTGTCAGAAGAAGCGCCACAAGAAGGTTTGCCCGCCGTTCTGCTGCGCTGTACCAGATGAGTTTTTGGACGTCTGTCCTATGCTGTTTCGAGGATTTCTGGAATTGAGCCGCATGCTCGCAGCACCTTCACCAAGGCGAAGATGAAGAGTTGCCCCCGAAGTGAAAATGTACCGCAACCGTGAATTCCCCCAGGGGGGAGCTCCAACGGTTGCGGGCGCGAGCCGGGGAGGGATTTGTCCCCTATTTTGCTCCTACGGTCTCTCTCCCTTATTCACTTGTGATCCCGAGGCCAATACGCGGATGTCTCCAACAATTAGATCCGGTCGGACCAGCCCGTTATCCAAGAGCGGGAGGGGATGATCCACCTTGAAGATGAGGTCTTTGGTAGCCGAGTCTTCCTTTTCTTGAAGCTCATTGTTCTTCAATGTCGGTGTAAAGTCCCAGACCGCACCCGGATTGGAAATATCGTTGTCGGCGTTCGCCACAGACGGGTTCCCCAGGGGTGAGCTTAAACTGACGAGCCGCAGCTTTATCGGTCCCCGAATCACTTCCTTCGAATTGTTCTCAAGCTGAACAGCAATCGTGAGTGTGTTTGAGACACGGTCATAGCTGTTTCCAACAATTTTTATCCGCACATCGCTGGAAACATCTTTGAAGGCGGAAAGAGAGGGGTCCCCGTTCATCACGGCTTTTCCGAACACCCGGATTGGAGCTGTCCATATCTGCGGCAACCCGGTTCGGTTATCAATCCAGAAAGCGTGGAAAGTACCAGCCGCATCTGCCGTCAACCCGGCATAGTCACCGGCGAAGAACTGGCGTGGACTAAAGGCTACAGTCATCCGCGCAGGATTGCCTTCAACCGGCTTTGGAATGGAAGCATCGGAAGAACTGCTGTCGTCGTCTTTCCACGTTGACACGGCTTTTGGCTGTTCTGCATTGGCCCACACGAACATCTTCGTTGACGCGGAAAACACATTTGGCTCCGTAGATACACGCACGCTCGGTAACCATGTTTCACCACCGTCGAGTGAAGCTCTTGCTCGAACGTACCAACTCAGGCCGTCGGGATTGTCGCGCCGGTCATACCAGCAGACCAACACAACTCCATCCTTGTTGACCGCAACCGTCGGTTGAAAATTATCAGGCCCACTGTTCTCGACAACTGGGCCTGGTACGTCATCGATCACCACGGACTTCGACCACGTCTTCCCCTTGCTGGTTGAATATGACAGGCGGATAGCCCCTCGCCCGTCCCGATTGTCGGACCAAATGGCGTAAAGGCGGTCTTTGAATGGGCCTTTAGTACTGTCGACGGCGAGCATGGGTCCGGAATGAGCGGGTGGCTCCCCGCGCCGATTCCAGATATTGATCATATAGAAGTCGTCCACTTTGACGGCTTGCGATAAAGACTCCCCACCGTCGGTTGTCCGAACCGCGAGCAAAGTTGCGTTTGGCTCTCCCGGCTTGCTTTCGGCTACCGATAGTCCGTCTGATTTCTTCAGGTCCCCAAAAACGGTCACGAGCGTGCCGTCCGACAACACCGCACTGTTCCCTGTATCAAGGACGTAGTGTTCGCCGGAGTCTGCACGCTTAGCTGGGCCGAGGAAGCTCTTGCCACCATCGGCGGAGGTCCATACTGCCAAGCCACCCTTCGTTCCGCCGTCAAAATCGCGCACGTGAGTCGTTCCGGAAACATAAATCTGATTCTTGTACTTACTCTCGCTCGTATCGATCGTCACAGACTCTCGATCGATACCCTGAAATTTCATCGGCAAATCGGTGTACGAGGGCCAAGTCTCGCCGCCATCGGTCGAACGATAAACTCGAAGAACGTACTTGTTGTTCTCCGGTGGAAACTTCTCAAATGCCATAGCCATATGGGTTGCGAGCCCGCCCCTTCCCAACGCGCAGGCCGGGTCTCCCGACATTTCAAAGTTGTCCGTCGACAACGTGGGCTTCCAGCTATTGCCTCCATCTTTGGAAACGTAGACTACCGTCCACTCGCGATTTCGCGACTCGTCGTAGGCAATCCCGCATCCGAGAAGATGGTTTGGATTTTGTGGGTCCGCCGAAACGAGCACCTCCCGCATCAGGTACTTCTCCTGCGCTTTGCTCACCTGGACGGCCGAACCAATTTGAATCGCATTGTTCTGAGACCACCCGGGGAGAACAAGTAAACAGATCCACAAACCTATTGAAGCAAGGGGTGATTTCGAATCGATCGTGTGAGAGTAGAAGGTGTTTCCATCCATCTGTGCACCCAAATGTTGAGTTGTTCCTGAGTAGGAGTGCCCCTCCGATCTCATTTTTGTACCAACAGATACGCTGACCATCTGACGATTCGACCGTTGCTGCAGGTTGAAAACTTCCGGGGAGTTCCCTTTCCGCCAATGACTTTCCCCGGCAGGCCGTCACTACCGCGACACCTTCGCTCTGCGCCAGCAGCTGGGATTACTCCCCCATGTAATACCGTCTCGCAGCTAGCTTTTTGAGCATTGCTGACATTATTTATGAGCTCAAAAATAGGCACACGAATAGGCACATGGACCAGAGAGAACCAAGTATCTTTTTGGAATCAACAACTTCGGAAAGTCTTGGTAGCGCTACCGGGAATCGAACCCGGGTTTGAAGATTGAGAATCTTCCGTCCTAACCCCTAGACGATAGCGCCACTCTCGTGCCGACCGGCCCGGCAACTCGCGCAGCGCCGGGCTACCCGGCAGCCCGCGCAGGAGAGTCGTGCGGGTACTCTAAAACTATAACAAACCCTTGATGCCGCGCCAACTCTGCAGGAGCGCTAGTCGGGCATTCGCTCGCGAACCAGTTGAATCAGTTCCTGCGGCGGTAAGGGTTTTTGGCGTACAACCGCATTGAGTCCGTCGTATTCCTCGGCGACATCCGGCATGCCGCTAACGACCACAACAGGCGTAGTGGCGTCTACTCTGCGCAGTTCGCGTACGAATTCGGCGCCACTGGCACCCGGAAGTACGTGGTCTGTAACGATGACGCCGAATTTATTTGTCGCAACCCGCAACAGCGATAACGCGCTCTCCGCGGTAGTCGCTATCGATACCTGGAACCCTGCGCCACGCAGTATTGTCTCGCGAACGCGCAGTTGTAGCGGGTTGTCGTCAATCAGGAGGACCTGACTCACAGCGATGAGTTCCAGCTTAGGCTGACTTGCCACGGAGTTCCGACTCCGCCCGGTACCAGTCGTCGGCGTCTCGCCCATGCTGACGCCCACGCTGTTCCCAAAGCTCATATGCCCGCTGGCGAATCAGTTCGTCAGAACCGTTGCGCTGGCTGCCGGACGCCTGCATCGCCTGGACGTTTCCATTCTCCGGAACCTGCTGCGCCGTTTCCTGCGCAACTGCAACCGGAGTCTTGCGCGATGTGCGCTTCCTGGGTACTTCGCCGGTCGCTTTCTTCTCTTTCGCCATTGCCCTAAAACTCCTCGATTTCTTAAGAATGCCGGGAGCCAAATGAAATCCGCCGTGCCGGCTCCCTCTTCAATAGTAACTCCAATCGCCTGTGAATTGAGCGGAGTAAGGTCAAAATCCGGGGTAGCAGATGGCGCTTTCGTTGCAGGAACTTGCGAAGCATTCACTTTTTGGGTAGTGCAAATCTTTTCACGCTAGTGGAAATCGTGGGATTCCAGCGCGACTTCTGTGCCCCGCAGCGGCAATACCTTGTCCGCCTTCACCGATACCACTCGATCCACATTCTGCAACAAACCTTCAACCAGCAGAAACCGCTCGCTCACCAGGAGCAAACGGTTCTTCTGAAACAAGTCCGGGGTAATAATTACGTTCGCAATCCCGCTCTCGTCTTCGAGGCTCAGAAATACGAATCCACGCGCCGTTCCCGGCCGCTGACGCACAATGACAGTCCCGCCAACCCGCACGCGACGCCCGTTCGGGACCTCTGTCAACTCAACTGCGGTGAGTGCCCCTAGCTTTCTCAGTCGCGTGCGATGGTATGTCATGGGGTGCGCCCCAACGGTTACTCCCGTTCCGCGAAAATCGGCCACCATGCGTTCCGTAGGCGTCATTGCCGCCAGCGGCGACGCATGATCCGGCTTCGGAACATTTTCGAGCAACGGGCCGACCGCTTGTGCGGCAGCCTCGGCCTGCCATAACGCGTCCCGCCGATGGAATTGCGGAACTCTCCTTCCCCGCTTCCCAACCGGAATCTTCGTTTGGGGCGCAGTCATGACTCCTGGCAATCCCTCTTGCGTGATTTTGCCTAGAGAATTGAGTGCACCTATATCCGCCAACGTGACCAGTTCATTCTTGCGAAGCTCGGGCACACGCTGCGCAAGGTCAGCAATCGACGCGAACGGAGCACGCTCTCGCTCGCGCACCACTGCCCGCGCCGCCTCTTCCCGCATGCCGCGAACATAACGAAAACCAAGACGGAGACAGAGTCCTTCGTTATTCGTCCCTCGTTCTTCGTTGTAGTGTGGCATCGCCCGGTCGTTGACTTCCGATCCACGATCCACAATCCACGATTCACGCTTTTCGATTTCCGCAGAACGAGGAACGAAGAACGAGGAACCAACCGAGAACTGAGAACCGGGAACTGGGAACTTCTCCAGCGTACACTGCCACTCCGACTTCACCACGTCCACCGGAAGCACTCGCAACCCGTGTCGCTGTGCATCCTTGATGAGCGTAGACGAGTGGTAGAAACCCATAGGCTGATTGTTGAGGATGGCAGCGGTGAACGCGGCAAGATAATGCGTCTTCAAATAAGCACTGGCATATGCAATCAGCGCGAAACTCGCGGCGTGCGATTCCGGAAAGCCATACAGCGCAAACGAAACAATCGACTGAATGATCTCGTCCTGCGCTTTTTTCGCCAGACCATTCGCGGTCATTCCCGCGCGCAGTTTCACCTCGATCTCTTGCATCCGCCGATCCATGTACGAGCGTGTCTTCCCCAGCGCGCGCCGCAACTCCTCCGCCTCTCCACCCGTAAAATTAGCCGCAACCATCGCCATTCGCAGCAGTTGCTCCTGGAACAACGGCACGCCCAGCGTTCGTTCCAAAATCGGCTCCAGCGAGGGATGCGGATACTCGACCGGCGCACGCCCCTGCCGGCGCTTGATGTATGGATTCACCATCTCACCGACGATTGGCCCCGGGCGGATCAACGCGACCTGGATCACGACATCGTAAAAACGCTCCGGCCGCAGTCTCGGCAGTGAAGCCATCTGCGCTCGGCTCTCAATCTGGAACATGCCAACGGTATCCGCCTTCTGAATGGCCGCATAGGTCTTGCGATCGTCAGCCGGGATATGCGCAAGTTCAACATTTTCTCCATAGTGATCGCGAATCAGCCCGAGGCAATCTTTCAGCACTGCCATCATGCCAAGCCCGAGCAGGTCGACCTTCACGATGCCCATGTCCGCGCAATCTTCCTTGTCCCACTGCACCACCACGCGTCCCGGCATAGACGCCGGCTCCAGCGGCACGACGGAATCGAGTTGCCCCTGGCAAATCACCATTCCCCCCGAATGCTGTCCCAGGTGTCGCGGCATATCCTGGATTGCCATGCACAGTTCCAAATACTTGCGCATGCGCGGATGCTCGAGATCGCAACCCGCCTGCCGGAACTGTGCCTGCAATGTATCCTCCGGCGCCTTGTACTCCCACGTACCCACCAGCCTCGAAACGCGCTGCAGCGTGTCTTCGTCGAACTCCAGCGCCTTGCCAACCTCGCGCGCCGCCGACCGCCCGCGATACGTAATGACATTGGCTGTCATCGCGGCCCCAAGCCTTCCATATTGCTCATAGACATGCTGAATCACGCTCTCGCGTTCGTCGCCGCTGGGAAGATCGAGATCGATGTCGGGCCACTCGCCTCGCTCTTCCGAAAGAAAACGCTCGAAGAGCAGATCCATCCCCACCGGATCAACTGCCGTAATTCCGAGCGAGTAGCAGACAGCGCTGTTCGCCGCCGAACCTCGCCCCTGCACCAGGAACCCCTGCTCGCGGCAGTAGCGCACAATGTCCCACACGATCAGGAAGTAGCCTTCTAGCCTGAGCCTCTCGATCAGCGCGAGTTCGCGTTCGATCTGCCGGTGCGCGCGTTCCCGAAACTCACGGTCGCGCCTGCCGTAGCGTTCGCGTTCTCCCTCCGCCGTGCGCTTGCGCAGAAACGAGGCCATCGTCTCGCCATCCGGCACCGGGTACCTCGGAAACTCGTAGCCAAGATCTCTTAGCGTGAACTCCAGGCGAGATGAAACCTCCTGCGTGTTCGCAATCGCCTCCGGCAGGTCGGCGAACAGTCGCGCCATCTCTGCCGGCGATTTCATGTAGCGCTCCGAATTTCGTGAAAGCAGTCTCCCGGCATTCGCAAGGGTGCGGTGATTGTGAATAGCAGTGAAGAAATCGAGCACCTCGCGCTGCCTGGGGTATGCATAACGCACGCCATTCGTGGCCACAAGGGGGAGTTTCAGCGAGCGTGCGATCTCGACCGTGGCCTGGTTGCGCGCCTCTTCTTCGCGCACATAATGCCGTTGCAATTCGACATAAACATTTTCGCGACCAAAGATCTCCGTCAGATGCTCGACCGTGCGGCGCCCTTCGGCGACTCCGCCATCTTCCAGAGCACGCGCCAATAGCCCATCGTCATCCCCCGTGAGGCAGATGAGCCCCTTCGCGTATTTCGCGACCTCCTCTTCCCATGTGAAGCACGGATCATTCTTCGGCACGCGCAACTTCATCTGCGTAACCAGCCGGCAAAGGTTCTGGTACCCGTCCCGCGATGCCACGATTACCGGAAGACGCGATTCGCCACCGAGACAACGAGGCACAGAGTTCTCTATATCTTTGCTTTTTGAACTCTTCTTCTCTGTGTCTCTGTGTCTCTGTGGTGAATTGGTTTTATCTGGTGAATTACCTCTGAGCGTTATCTCCGCCCCTATATGCGCCTTGATCTTTCTTTTCTGTGCCTCCGCATGAAATCGCGGAGCACCATACACACCATCGCGATCCACAATTGCGACAGCTCCCATTCCATACTCGGCCGCAACTGCCGCAAGTTCTTCCGGCAAGCAAGCGCCTTCCAGAAAGCTGAATGCCGAACGCGCATGAAGTTCCGTATACATGGTCCGTTACGAATTGCCGTGTCATCCTGAGCGGCGCCGCGCGTTTGTTGCGCGGCGGAGTCGAAGCACCTTTTGTTCTTCTTCACTCGTGCACTCAGTCATAGACCCCGTCCACGCTCCAGCGCTCCGCTGTACGATCGCGCACCAAGCGATACAGCCCGATCTCTGTCGCTCGTTCACGCCGCGAAGCACCGCGCCGAGTCAGCGCCAGCGCAATATCCCACTCTTCCGAATCCCATTTCACGACACTACGGGTCTCAGTTCCCAGTTCCCGGTTCCCAGTTGGTTCGTCGTTCGTCGTTCGTCGTTCGTCGTTGTTGTTACTCGGTTCACTCGATCTTCGGTTCTTCGGTTGTTCCTCGGTTTTCCCGATCTTCGGTTTTTCGGTTGCTTTTTCCCACCAGTTCCCCGAACTTCTCCACGGCCCCGCCGCCCAAACTACGTTCTCGTGCAACGGATCCCGCGCACCCAGTTCCACGCAACTCACGCGAACCGGTTCGCCGTCGCGCACTTCAACCTCAGCGGCAAGGGGCGGACGAAATCGTCGCAATGAAAAACATGCGGACGCCTCCGCTTCCCCAGCGAATCGTTTTGCTGAGAACTCGGAATTGGAAACTGGGAACCGGGAACTATTCAACGAAGAACGAGGAACGAAGAACGGAGAACACTGTTTCTCCGGCTGAAATCTCTTCACCACAAACTGATCCGCCTGATGTGTATCCACGATCTCGGCGCACCCTGCCCGTATCTGCTCTCTTACGCCGAGGAGTTTGTGCAGCCGTGCCAGCGTAAGTTCCAGTTTCTCCGCCTCCGGCGCGAGTGGCTGAAACAATCCGGCCTGTCCAGTGCGAGGCCTCGCTGGCTCCGCAATAAGCCACAACTGCGTGACCGGCGCTCCCGGCGGCGAAGCCGAGAGTTCCAGTTGCAGCAGTTTCAAAAACAGTCGCGCATCGTTCATCGGTACAGGCAGCGCGAGTTTCCGCTCGACGACAGGCTCCCCTGCCAACTCCGCTTCCGATTTCGCAACTTCATCCGCCGTTCGGTATTCGAGCTTCATACGCAATTGCAACTCATTTGTCGCAAGCGCCCGTGCTGCAAGCCGCGCACATAAACCGTCCAGCATCCGCGCCAAAAGAAATGCGAGTGGTTCCAAAACATCTACCGGATATTCCAACTCGATCGTCTCTTCGAACCTCTGGACCGGTTCGCTGAGCACAAGTTCTCTCGCCGCCACACCGGACGCCAGCTTTTGAAGTCGTACGCCATCGGTCCCAAGCCGCTCGGAAAGAGAAACTGCAGGCAATGCCGCGAGCGCGCGAAACTTGCGTATTCCCCAGCGATCGAGCGTCGCCTGCATCGCCGCAAAACGCTCGCTCGCCTTGCGCTGTTCCTCGCACCGTCGAGCCGAGCGCGTCAAAGAGCTTCGTTCCGCCGAAAAAAGAACCTGCAGCGGCAGGGTCCCGAGCCGTTGCGCTTCCTGTCCCGCAGGAATAATCGTTACTCCGGGATAACCACGTGCTGCATGCTCCGCGGCATCGGGATTTTCTGCAACCGCAACGTTCGCAACCAAGCCGACATCTGTTACTCGCCGCACCAGTTCCTGCGCCACCTGCTGCGAGGTCCCGAACAGCCGATCGAGTCCGCTGATATCAAGAACCACCGTATCCACAGCCGAATCCTCCACGCGCGGCGAAACCGCATGTGCCGCGTCGAGAAGCGCAGCATGCGCGGAGCTTTCTGCGGCAGCGGAACGGTTGCGCAGAATAAGCTCTCCGTCCTTCGTCCTTCGTCCTTCGTTCTTCGTTACTACTTCTTCTTCGCGACTCTCGACCTCTTCACAATTCTCATTCAACTCGTCCGCGTCGATCTTCGTTCGATACAGCCCAAAGCGCGTATTCATCCGCCCATACGTCGCCTCGTACGTCCCCTGCGCATGCGGCCGCCGCGTCCGCTCTTCGCGTTCGTTATCATGCGGAAAACAATTCGGGGTGAAGTTCTGCCCTTCGTTATTATTTTCTGCGGTTTTATTCTTCGGCTCTCCCGATCTTCGGTTCTTCAGTTGTCCTTCGGTTCTCCCGATCTTCGGTTCTTCGGTTGACTTCAACGTTTCTGCCAGCAGCTTCGTCATCCCGATCTCGACACCAAGCCGCCGTGCCGCTTCCGTCGCACCCACCACGTAGCTCAGCGGAGGCTTGCCTTCAAGCACCGCAACCGGCCGCCCGCGCAGCATCGGTTCGGCGCGAAGCACCGCCTCAACCGTGAAATCCGGAATGAAAATGCAAGCGAACATAGTTCCCGCGCTCTATGACTGAATGCTGGCTGCTGAATCCTGGGTACTGATAAACTCCGCCCTCTGCACAGTTTTTTTGCGGCTGCTCTCCCCCGACCCGCCTCGAACCATTTCTACCGCCACATTCATTCCATCGAGCACCGCCGCATGCGATGCCCGCTCTACCGCGTTCTGCACCATTTTTTTTCGCGTCGATGTTCGTTCAAGGCGCAGGCTCAGCGACGCGCAGCCGGTCGCGACGGCGCCACGCGTGAGCAATACGAATGCGGTCGGCGTATTTTCCACGCCGCGTCGAAAGCGATACCACGTCGTCATTGGCACCTTTCGCGCAATCTCCGCCTTGACATCTGCCGCATCGAGGGCAACCATGCTGAACCCACCGCTCTGTAGCAAGAGATCTGCCGTACGCAGCCCCTGCTCCAAGCGCCGGAACGCCAGTTTCCTCGCCGCACGTGCCGGAGACTCTGCCGCATCCGTCCGAATCTCCACCGCCTCATGCACTCCAAAATCGTTTTCGACATATCGCGTAACGTGCGTCGGTTCTTTTCGCGCGAAAACACCGTTGCATCGCACCCATAGCAGTTGTCGCAATTCGATCCCGGCTTTTTCTGCCGAGAGCGGATCGAAGCTATCGCTGACGTCCACCAGCGCGCACGCATGTCCCTGTTGCGTGAGCCCGGCCAGCGCGGAAAACAGCAAAGAGGTTCTTCCCGAAGACGGCGGTCCGAAGATTTCCGTCAGCGCCCCGCACGGCAGTCCTCCCGCCAATGCATCGACGGAAGCGATCCCTGTCGAGACCGTCGATTGCGCAACCCGCTCCGGAAGTTCCGAAGCCGGTAGCATGCGTCCGCCAAGTCCCCCAAGGCTGGTGCGAATCGCCTTAAGCCGCTCCGCTAAAGATTCGGCGCTCGAAGAGACGGGTATATATAAAGGTATGGACGACACGGGGCACCTCGAGAAGGAAGTGGGGCGAGGAGCGCGATCAGAAGCAGCCGAGGAGGAGGTACTTGGGGCCGGTCTGATATTCGCTTTTTATTCGCCTAAGGATAGGATTCTGCGCCCCCGCCCGTCGGTTGTCAAGATGTGCACGAAAACCTTAATTCGCAATAATCTGCGTAAAGTTTTCCACCAAAAGCAGAATCTCGGCATCTACATCTTGGGTGTGGTTGTAGCTCCGGTTCATTTCTGAAAGAATAATGTCCCGAGGGTGGCACTCCCCTTTTTAACCCATGCCCCAAATTGGCAGCTTTACTCTTCTTCTAGCCCTGGCGCTTAGCGTCTACGCCTTCGTTGCCGGAATCGTCGCCATTGTTCGCAAAGACGAGCGTCTGGGCGAAACCGCCCGCCGCGCCGGAATCGCCATTTTTGTCACCACCACAGCAGCCGCGCTGGCATTGGTCATTGCTGCCTTCCGCAATGATTTCGGACTGGCGTACATCCTCCACCACAGCAATCGCAATCTGCCTATCGCCTACAAGTTCGCCGCGCTCTGGTCCGGACAGGAAGGCTCCCTGCTCTTCTGGACTTGGCTGCTCTCGATCTACGGCATGGTTTTGCGCGTTCGCCATAAGATAGATCCCTGGCTGGTCGCTCACGCCTCGGTCATCGTCACCGGCGTCCAGATCTTTTTCCTCTCGCTGGTGAACTTTGCCGCGCATCCGTTCGCGCTCGTCAGCGGCACAATCCCGCCGGACGGCAACGGCCTAAACCCTCTGCTGCAGTATCCGGAAATGGTCATTCACCCGCCCATGCTATATCTCGGCTACGTTGGAATGACCGTGCCCTTCGCCTTCGGCCTCGCCGCCTTGATCACGAAATACCCCGGCGAAAAATGGATCCACATTACTCGTCGGTGGACGATGGTCGCGTGGCTGTTCCTGACCTGTGGCATCTTTCTTGGGGCGCACTGGGCCTACTCCGTTCTCGGCTGGGGCGGCTACTGGGGATGGGATCCGGTAGAAAACGCCTCCCTGCTTCCCTGGCTCACCGGCACCGCCTTCCTGCACTCGGTCATGATGCAGGAAAAACGCGGCATGATGAAGATGTGGAACATGTGGCTCATCTTCAGCACGTTCCTGCTCTGCATCTTCGGAACATTCCTGACGCGCTCCGGAGTTGTCCAATCGGTACACGCATTTGCACAGTCGGGTATCGGACCGTGGTTCGTAACATTCCTCGCGATCATTTTCGCGACGTGCGTGTTCTTCTTCATCCGCAATCGCGATCACCTGAAGAGCGAACATCGCCTCGAATCGCTGGTCTCGCGCGAATCCAGTTTCCTTTTCAACAACGTCCTGCTCCTCGTTTCCGCATTCGCTGTGCTCTGGGGAACTCTGTTCCCGGTCCTCTCCGAATGGGTGGAGGGCACCAAGATCACGGTCGGTCCGCCATTCTTCAATAAGGTCAACGTACCGATTGCGATGTTCCTTTTGCTGCTGACTGCTGTCGGCCCGCTGCTGGCGTGGCGCAAAACCTCCCTCGAAAGCTTGAAGCGTAACTTCCTTATTCCCACTCTCGTCGCGATCGCCGTGGCAGTCGCGTTGATGATTGGCGGCCTCAAGCCATGGCAGGACGTGTCGTATCTCTACTCGCTGATGGCCATTTCTCTCTCTGCCCTGGTCGTCGCGACGGTCATGTCCGAGTTCTGGCGTGGCGGACGGGTCATTGCCCGTCACAACAACTCGAACGTTTTCGCCGGCATGGTGCAACTCACGCGCCGCAACACGCGCCGCTACGGCGGATATATCGTGCACGTGGGCGTCGTCTTTGCCATCATCGGTTTCGCCGGGCTTGCCTTCAATCAGACCAACGAAAAGGAACTCGGCTACAACGACCGGATGCAGATCGGCCCTTACACGCTGGTCAACAAGTCCTACACGCAGGAAGACAATCCCAACTATTCGTCCGACATCGCGATGATCGACGTCTACGAGGGAAACAAGAAGCTCGAGACCATGTATCCCGAGCAGCGTTTCTACAAGGCCAGCCAGCAGATGTCGACCATCGTCGCAAACCACTCGACTCCGAAAGAAGATCTCTACCTGGTCTTCGCGGGTACGAATCCCGACACTGGGCGGCCAATCATCAAGGCGCACCTGAATCCGCTGGTGTACTGGGTTTGGCTGGGCGCGCACATCCTGCTCATCGGAACCATCATCGCGCTGTTCCCGAATATGCAGGCGACCAAGGCCCCGATCACCGCGAAGGAGCGCGCCACAGCTGCCGCCGAAGC
>JAVUPY010000015.1 GCA_032252755.1 Terriglobia bacterium | reverse complement strand
TACGAAGATTTCATGACCGGCTTTGTCACAAAAGAGGGCAAAATCTGGGGCCGCCCCGTCGGCGTAGCCGTCGCGAACGACGGCTCACTATTCGTGAGCGACGACGGCTCCAACTCCATCTGGCATGTGAGTTACCCCGGGAAGTAAATGCCGGACAACTGAGCACTTACTTCATTGTTGCTTGCATCAGTTTTAGGACGCCTGTTTCAGTCGTCCGAATGAAAGTGAATCCGTTTTGACGCGAGAAACAGACATCCATGTTACCGAGTTCTTCCGAAGGTTCATAAAGACCATATTCGTCGCCCGTGAAGCTGTTTAAAACCAGGTATTGTCTCTTCAGCATTTTGTTCCCTGAGCCTGGCTTTGGCAGAGTGCTCAGAGTCACCGACAACAGGCCCTCCGATAAGCGCAACTGGGTCGCTGCACTTCCAACCGGCTGGGAGAATCTCATGTGCCTCTGAATGGTGCCTGATGCCGACAACACGATGACCTCACCAGAGCGTAACAGGTATATTGTTCCACCTTCACCAACCGCTGCAGCTCCATCCATCAATTTGTCGTGTACGTCGCGCAATTCCACTTTGCCCTTCAATTCGCTGAACACTGTCTGAACTTTACCGGACGGAGCGAACAACGCTGCGTATGGCTTGCCTTGGATCGCACCTTTTGCACGTTTGTTGAAGTAGCCCACGACAACAACTGAACCGCTTTCAGAATCGGCGAAAGCATTTACTGTAACGTCTTCGGGAATCTCCAACGACGTCTCTGACGTTACACGGCCATCTCGCCCAAAAGTGAAAGCGAGCACTCCTTTGCGTGATTCAGCCAGTACCCTTAGGCTCCCTCCCGAACTCACTGAGAAACCGACAAATGCCGTTTTTTGGGCCATCTCATCCGGCAGCGAGAAGGTTTTACCGCGTCCGCCGTCAGCTGACAATTCAAAGATGTCGCTGCGGTTGTAAGTCAATCCCGGAGCGTGAAAGTAGAGATTACCGCTTCCATCGCACTGTACATCATCGGACCAACCAAACACTGGAACCTGAGTCAACGTGGTGGAAGATAAGGCAAGTGCCCTCGGCAAGGGCTCCGCCTTCGATTGCTGCTGACCCATTGCAGAAGCGAGCAGCGAAATCCAAAGAAAAGCTAGAGTTTCAAGCTTGTATCTCATCGTGACACCTTTTCTTGATTAGCGTGATAAGGGATGCTGTTTCAGCCAATCTGAAAATGAGATTGAACCCTCTTGGACCGGACAATTTGCTGCCGCTGCCACTTCGCTCGGTACGAGGATTGGAGATGGTTCACGATTTGTTGCCGCAGGCCGACTCGGAAGGCATGAACCAGCCGTAAATGCATAACAGTTCCTGCCGCAGTTTTCCGCCAAGTAAAGCGGATCACAGGTCCCGTCCAGACCTTGGCAGACGTGCCTTACCCAGTATCCTTGGCCACAGCACGCAGTAATCTTCAGAACCGGATCACCGGAAGTACACTGGCACACTGCCGAAACCGCGGTAGCAACCAGAAAGAGTATTAGCCAACATCCCATGCTTCGCATAACGCCTCCTTTTGGCGTGAGACTTTACTCCCTCAAGTCCTTTCGACGCAGGATATCGCTTATCTGATACGAAATCGGAACTTGGAGTTCTGGCCATACTGTGCAGTGTCATTTGCTGGGCTATGAGGCTCGAACAAGCCTATTGCAATCAATGTGCTGAAGCAGTCGACGATAACTTCACATCGAGGTTGGCTTTGGACTTGCCACTGGATCGCTGTAAGTCGGAATGGCAGAAAGCACTGGTGTCTGTTCCAACAGTGGAACAAGAAAACTTCTTGGGCTAAACCGTTCGCGCGACGGTATGAATGTTCTCATTACTCATCCCGAATCTCGACCTTCACAAGCTGGCTTTCGGCGATCTGAAAGTCCTCGACTTGCTTTCTCACGCTCCCGCCGCCTTTGCCTGCTCGCTGATCGTCAACTGAATCTGCTCCCGCTTCCGATTGAAAAACGCAAAGCTGACGAACCGTCTCTTCATCGTCTTCCGAATCGAACACACGCCCATCACCAACTCGCCATCTTCTTTCATCGAGCTCCAATCCAGCGGGCTCGGCTCCACCGTGTCCATCGGATGCGAATGAATTGTCCCCAGAATGTCGTACCGTTTTGTGTCCTCACCCTCGGTCATGGGATTGACATCGTCGTCAAGCGTGATGTCCCGTTCCGTCGCCTCATGCTCAATCGCCTGGAACGCAAACACCCGCGCCTGCCCCTCAACCGCGCGCCCCACCACCTGCTCCAGCAGCTCCAATGGGTACACCTGCAGTGCCCTCCGCTTGAACCCATCCAGCACCTTCCGGTCCACCACAACTTCCGTCAACTCTGCCATGCGTAGAAGATAGTCAATTGCCGTTCATTCGTCATTCCGAAATTCGTCATTCGTCATTTAACATCTTCCCATGTCCGTCCTTCTCGAAGTCTGCTGCGGCTCGCTCGACGACGCCATTGAAGCCGAACGCGGCGGAGCGCAACGCGTCGAACTCTGTTCCTGCCTCTTTCTCGGCGGCCTCACACCATCCATCGGCTCGATGATCGAGGCCCGACGTCGCCTGAAGATTCCAATCATCGCCATGGTACGTCCGCGCGGCGGCGGCTTCTGCTACACCGAAGCTGAATTCGCCGCCATGCAGCACGACGCCCGCGCCCTGCTCGACGCCGGCGCCGACGGCATCGTCTTCGGCATCCTCAACCGTGACGGAACCATCGACCTCGCGCGCAACCGCATTCTCCGCGACCTCACCGGGCGGCACGAATCCGTCTTCCACCGCGCCATCGACGTCACGCCCGACCCATTCAGCGCCCTCGAGCAACTCATCTCGCTCGGCTTCACCCGAGTCCTTACCAGCGGCCAGCAGGATACCGTTCCCGAAGGCCTCGATCTCATCCGCCGCCTCACGGAGCACGCCGCCCACCGCATCACGGTGATGCCCGGCGGCGGCATCAAGCCCTACGCAATTCCCGAAGTCCTGCGCGTTACGAAATGTCGCGAACTCCACGTTGCCGCGTGGAAACCCCAACACGATCCCTCCTGCGAATCCCGCCCAAACGTCACCTTCGGCGGCGCACTCTATCCGCCCGAGAATCGCTACGATGTGACCGATCGAGAGGTAATTGCAGGCATCGTGGAGACAGTAGCCAGCAGTAGGCCGTAGCGACATTATCGATCTGGCGATGGCTTGATTTGGGGTTCCACTCGCAACGCGCTACTCGCAACTCGCTACTTGTTTCCTACCATTCGCTGCAACCTCGCATCCGCATTTTCGTGACCGTTATCACACCATCGCGGACATCGCTCCTGCTACGATTCTTGCGGCGAATACTGCCTACATCATGCGAAAAGTCTCCCTGAAGCAATCGCTTCGCATCATCGCTCGCGGCTCGCGCAACTGGCTTACAACTCGACCGATCGTCCTCTCCTTCGAGGTCACCGACTCCTGCACCGCCTACTGCAAGCATTGCGACCACGGCGGCCCGCGCGACGAATCGCGCAACATGAAGCCCGCGGACTACAAGCGCTACATGAAGGTGCTGCGGCCGGCTGTCGTCCAGATCTCCGGCGGCGAACCGCTGATGCGCGAAGACGTCGTCGACATAGTACGCAACGTCAAGAACGGCGCCAGCATTCCCTACATCATCTTCGTCTCCAACTGGTCGCTCATGACCGAGGAGAAGTACCTCGCCCTCCGCGAAGCCGGCGTCGACCAGTTCTCCGTCTCCCTCGACTTCCCCGACGATCGCCACGACCAGTTCCGCGGACTTCCCGGACTCTACGACCACCTCAGCGAGGTCGTCCCCAAGCTGGCCAGGCACGGCTACGACGACATCGTCCTCAACTGCTGCATCCACAGCGAGAACCTGCCCTACATCAATGCCCTGGCCGACAAGGCGCGCGAATGGGGCGTCAACATCTGCTACAGCTCCTACTCCGCCAAGCGTACCGGCAACAAGGAACTTTCACCGCACCCCAACCAACTCGTGCAGCTCAACACCGAGTTCGATCGCATCAACACGCGCCGCGACGAAACCAACTGGATCGTCAGCGCGCCCACAACGCTGCACGAAACCCGCAAGTTCTTTCATGCCGGCAGAATGGGCGGTTGCAAGGCGGGACATCGATTCCTGGTAGTCCGCGCACACGGAACGCTGCAACCCTGCTCGATGATCTTCCAGCAGTACCCGCTCAATGAACAGGCGCGAATGGTGAAGGAATTTACGAATACGAATACGTGCGACCAGTGCTACGTCGCAATTCGGTCCAACCTCGACAAGAGCTTCCCGAAGCTTCTCTGGGAGAACGTCAGCAACTACCTGTCCTTCGCTAAATCGTAAGTCGATGTTGCTTTGAAGGGGCACGGCTTCTGCCGTGCCGTTCTGTTACTTTTCCCAGAAACCGTCATCCCGAGCGCAGCCGCACTGATCTCGGTGCCAAACCTCGTCATCCCGAGCGCAGCCGCGCCTTTGCGCGGCGGAGTCGAGGTGACCTGCATTTCTCCCTCTCGAATCCACTCGCTCTCACCGACATCCCCCTGTAGCATGATCATCGCGAGATGCTGAATCGAAAACAATCACGTTCTACCGGCACAGAACGCGACTCGGAAACCGGACTGGACTACTTCGGAGCCCGATACTACGGCAGCAACATGGGGCGGTTCACCAGCCCGGATCCACTCTCAAACAGTGCCGGGTGCCCCGTCCTGGCTTCGCCAGGGCGGGGTTGTTGTTTTTACTCTTTGATCGTGGGACTTTCGTTCTTCGGTTTACCCGATCTTCAGTTCTCCGCTTGCCCTAGTGGTCATGCTCCGAATTGGACGCCGTTTTAGTCCGCGACTCGCAACCCCGATAAGCGAACCCTCCCAGCGACACACGATACGTATGACTCTCGTCGTCGTAACGAATCCTGTAGGTGGTCGGATGATACCCGGCCGGCTCATAACACTTCGCCGCGGCAATCTGCACCGTTACATCCGGCTTGCTTTCCAGAAATGCCTTCGCGATCATCGGCTCGTAAAAAACCATTCGGCCCTGCCACGAACCGTGAATGAAGGTTTTCGTGAATGGCTTTCCATGTAATTCCTCGGCGTCGCCGTACACCCAGTGAACGCCCATGCGCGGAATTGGCGTCACCGGAGTCGCGGTCACGCATCCGGCTGGGAGTAGGTCCGGTGACGGCACCTGCTCTGCCTTTTTCATGTAGTCAGGATCGGCAGGGTCGATCGCGTTCCGCTCCGCAAGGCTGATCGTGTAGAAGTGAAAATCGAAGTGCGGCACGTCATAAACACCCGGAGGCTCGTGCCCGCCCGGATGCCAGTCCAGTTCCAGCACCTTGACGATTGAAGTTTCAGCTTCCGCTGGAAGCGGCAACAGGTATTCGGTCATCTTGTGCTCGTGCCCCGGCTGCCATTTTTCACCAGGCGGCATACTCCGCAAAGCTTCTTCGCTTAACTCAAAACCTATCTCGACCGGAACCCCTTCCTTCATGGTGAGATAGGAGCGCGCGGTGCCGGCGGCAACCGCCTGCGGTTCTCCGTAGAAGGTCCCGGAAACTTTCGATTTGGAATCGGCGAATACAGGCAGCGCAATCGCTACCACGGTGACCACTGTTAGGATCAACCGAACCCAAGGCCCTGTCGTGCTGGCGACACAATTCGCTTTCATTCTCTTTTTCTCCAGTTGGAAATCTACGGGCCTGTTATTCGGGCTCTGAGGTCGTCGGCCTGAAGCAACCAGTCTGGGCACACAAACACCTCCGCAGAGGCATACCCTGCCTGGCTGGCTGAATTGTTTTGGCAGAACTGCGGCCTCACCCGTGCAGGGACTTTAGCACAAAAGTGCGGGCCCGTGGGAATGGTCCTCGCACAGAGTCGTTAGGTCTTGTCTCACCCGTAAGTTCCTCGTCCTCTGGTTCGAACCATCTTCGATTGTTCGGTTGACCTAGCCGGAATGGTGCAGTTGATAAAATTCCGTCTCGTAGCAATCTTTCATTGCTCCGCTCTCGAGCAATTCGATCACAAATATTCCCTTATCCGTGATCTTCACGGTTGTACCTTTCCGCGTGATGACTCCCGCGTGCTCCAAAGCGCTGACCCAGTCTTCGAACTCGGCCCCATCGCATAGTTCGGGATACTTCCGCCCCAGGCGCCGGAATACAGGAGCAAGAGACGCCTCGCTCACCCCATACCTCCCTGACGATTGCAGCATCTTCAGCGCAGGGATTTGTGTTTGCCAGATCGTGGCAAATTCGCAGTCCAGGCTGGTGATGGAAAGGATGAATGGAAGTTTGCACTTCATTTCCGGCGGGCGAACTGTCTTGCTCGGTCGCAAAGCGACTCGAAATAGTACGACCACATAGAGCACGAGAGCGAACAGAAGCGCACATCCTGCAATGTTAGCCCAACTCATACAGCCCCCTTCCGGCCCTGCGATCCCGCTCAGGGGATCAGATCAACTGTCGCTCTGTAATGTCGCGATCTCCTCTTGAGTTTCTGGCAGGCACAAGAAAAGTTCCCCAAGCGTGCGCCCGCTCCTCCCCACCACCCTCGACAAGTGCTTCTGCCTTGATATGCCCCCGCCTCTTCTCCACCACCCATCCGTGAACTTGCAGTTGTTCGCCGGGTGCAATGCGATGCCGGAATCGCACTGTAAGCTCCGCGGTCAGCACCTCCCAGTCTCGGGCAATCACCGCTTTCGACATCGCCTCATCGAGCACAGCACCGACGATCCCGCCATGCACCGTCTCCTCGAAACTCTCCCACTGCCCCGTCGGCATCCAGTCAGCATGCGCTCCGGAGTGATCGATATTGAAGTGGAGATGAAGACCATTCGGATTCTCCGCCCCGCAGATCACGCATCGCGGATTCAGCCTGGCTTGCTTTCTGTGCGTGTCCCCGGCAATTTCGTTCTGGATTAATGTGCTCATCCTTCATCCATTTCAGTCGCCGGAATTTTCGGTCCCGCCGTAATTTCCCGACCCGATTTGCTCCGTTTCCACACCGGAAATACCGAAAGCACGAATATGCTGCCGATCGATATCATCGAACCGATACACAGCAAGCACCACACCACCAACACTCGCGCCTCGATGTATGCAAGATAAAGTGCGAACCCAAAGCCCACCAGCGACGCGAGCAGCCGCACAACCTGCCACCACCGGTTCGATAAGAACGACACTGCCGCGAGAAATACATATCCGAGCAAACCAATAAGCGCTACCGGAACACCCATGAACACCGAATAAATGCTGCGGTTCACCAGGTCGCAGTTGAACATCTCGCTCAGGTCGCAATATTCCGTCGCTGACGCGCTGTAGTGGTTCCACAGCGACACTCCCGACAGAATTCCCCCGGCACAACACAACAACACGATTGCAATCGTCAGTTTGTTCTTCATCGCAGCGGACATCCCGTTTTGTCGCTCAACGTTTGCAGCGACTGTGTGCCCACAAGGCGCTCTTCGCTGGCAAGAATCCACGTCGGCGTATATCGAATCATCTCGACTTGGCAATCGAACGTCATCTGACGGCTTCCCGGTATCGAGCACTCCACGTAAGGAACGTATTTAAAAGAGCTTCCGAAAAGGCGTTTCTGATCCTCGCAATGCGGACACAGGTGACTGCCGTACATCGTGACCTTCTTGCTCGCCAGGCATTTGGCGAAACGATCCAGGTCAGGTTTGTCCGCCGAATCGCCCACCGTGGAGAACGCACAAAGAACTACAATGAGACTCAACACCCTGACAACATTCCCACAACTCCTCGAGTTCGAATCACTCTCCTCTGCTCTCATCGTCCATTCCTTGCAGCTTTCTTTGAAAATGTCTTCATCGCATCGCCCAACCGCTCCATCACTTCGGCCCACTCGCCCAGGTGCGCGTGACCGGTCTTCGTCAGCGAATACACCCGGCGCGCCGGTCCCCCATTCTGCGTGTTCCACCTCGAAGTGACGTAGCCATTCGCCTCCAGTGTGCGCAACGTCCGGTACAGCGCCGCACGCTCCACCTGCGCGTCCGTCAACGCATGGTCGCCGAGACGCTCCGACAACTCATACCCGTATGAGTGCCCCTTCTCCTTCAGGATCAGCAGCAACACCGGCTCGATGAACCGGTAAATGTTCCCCATCGCGCACGTGCACGGGTGATCGGCTCCGTGCCGCGGACATCCGCGTCTAGGCATTTGCACCGCCTTTACTGCCGCCAACTCGAACCATCGTCATCGGCGTCATACTTGTATTTGACATTTAGGTGTATATTACACCTTAGGTACAAACGATCAATAGGAATCGCACTTATTCCGGGAAGAAGGGTTTAAATGAAAGTAGCAGTTGCAACCACGGATGGAACTTTGCTCTCGCAGCATTTCGGGCGAAGCATGGGATTCGTGATTTTTGATGTTGAAGGCAAGGACTTCCACCGGCGCGAGCTTCGCGCCAACAACCACACGCCGCACGCCCAGGGTCAGTGCGGGCACCACGACGGACAGCATCATGGCGAGCATCAGGGAACGCATCACCACAACAGCATCGTCGAATTGCTCTCCGACTGTAGCTTCGTCCTCTGCGGCGGCATGGGCGCCGGAGCCGTCAGCGCTCTTCGCGCCAACGGCATCCAGCCTGTCATGGTCCGAGGCGCGCACTCCGTCGAAGACGCCATGACGGCTCACCTCAAAGGCAATGCCGCCATAATGGAAACTGGCGCTTGCGACCACTCACACGCCTAGCGTGACGAACCTTTTGTGCCCACGTTCGCGTCCCGCGGTTGGACGCTAACGTGGGCAGGCACACATCCAACATTTCTGGTTCATCCTCCTTCGCGGCCGTAGTATCTTGCCCGAAGTAGTCGAGTCCGCTTTCGCGTCACGTTCTTTGCCCGTAGAACTTGATTGGCAACTGCAAGCATCGGAATTTGCTCAATCGTTCATGACTTTTCCCATTTTTGAACTCGACGAAACTTCTTCATCCCAAACCGCCGAAACCCTTGACCTCACCATTTACAATAGTTCTGGACACAGTCCTTCCAGCGGCGCCCCCAGCGGGCGCCGTCAGTATTTGTGCCCCACCCTTCTCGCGCAGCGAGGGGTGGGGTTGTTCGCTCTTTCACAACCCGCGCACCTGTCGAAATCATCAGCCTCCCAGGGTTCCCCGGCGCGTTCAGCGCTGGGGTGATCTGAGCCCCGCTGCGGAAATTCCGAGCGTAAAGATATCTCGTTTCCTGGGCTACCTCCAGCCGTGCTTCGGACTCGCTCTCCGGTCTTTACTGATTTGGTTTTTCGCTTTCACTGAGAACTGAGAACCGGCCTTTTGCGACCTGAGACTTGCGACTGGCGACGAAACAATGTCCTGTCCGACAACACGCAGCGAAAAACACATTTTTCGCACGCAAATTCCTGCAAACAAACGCCGGCGGGGTATTTTCAGATTTAAATTCTTTGTTCTCAGCGCGCTACACGGAAAATTTCCGTAAGTGACTGAAAACAGGCGAAGCCCAATATAGGGGGTCGGTCCAGACAAAAGCCCCGCCCTGGCGAAGCGAGGACGGGGAGTTAGAGCTGGGACTACGGACCCGCAAGGACAGAAAGAGCCTTCGGTTCACATGTGCGGAAGCTGGTTGTCGGTTCCGCGGGGACCCTTGACGAAGACCTGAAGCGAGTAAGTCGACGCGGTGTGATCCTGGTATCCAAAGAACGGGGGAACCCAACCGGAGCAGGATTCATCGCCCCAGTCGACCTGCACGGTCGAACCGTTCAAGTTCACATTCCATTGGCCGTAATCTTCCCGTGAAGTCACAACGCCAAAACAGTTCGTCGGATAGTTCTCCCACATCACCGAATCCACGACCCAGCCCGGTGGCAGCTTGCTGAAGTCGAAGTAATCGGTCGCGGTCTTGGAGAATTTCTCGTTCAGTCCGCGGGTGACATAGATCGACGAGTTCCGCGCGTCGCTTGGGATCGTGAGGTTCGTCGTCGGGATCGGCGAATCGCTGGTAGGAGACGCCTTCCAGCCCCAATGGTGGACGCCGTTCACGGAGTAATCCAGCTTTCGCCATCCGGGAGGAACGTACTTGAGCAGGATGGGCTTGTCGACTCGCGCAGCGTAGAACTTGTAGCCGGTAGCTTGAGCCTCCTTGCCGTCGGCGCGATGGACGACCAGAGTCAGGTTCGACATGTCACCGACGCCGCTGATGTTCTCGCCCAGTTTGAGGACGATCATGCTGTCGCTCCACTCCTCGATGCCGAAGTCGGCGTGGAAGCCGGCGGTGTAGATCCATGCCTTGTTGCCGGCGACGGCGTCGCCGAAGTTGCAGCCATGAATGGTGTAGAGGTTGTATTCGGGAATGGGCGTGAAGGTCATCGACTGGCCAGGACCGCTCATCTTGCCGATGGCGACCTGGCCGTTGGAGAACGGACATGCGCTGATATGCGTGTTGTTCGATATCGTAGCGTAGCGCGAAGCGCCTGTCCTTTGGCTTTGCACCGTTCCCGGTCCGATTTGCGACGGAGCAGGCGGCATGGTAGCCGAGGTGCGGGTGTTGGAGGCGCCGACCATACGAGAGTTCAGCGTCCCCGTTTGCGGTTGGACCGCGATGGGCGTTTTTTGCATGCGGGCAGCGCGAATCTGCATCAGGTCCGTGTTGGCCGATTGTTTCTGCAGCGAGAGCTGGCTGAACAGCGACATTTGGGCGGACGATGCAGCGAGATTCCGGATGGTGCGGGCGCTGCCGTTCGCGGGTAAGTAATGTGCTTGAGCCGCCAATTTCTCGTAATCGGCTTCGCTGGTGATCATGCGAAGGTTCGCAGGCGGAGTCCGCGAGATGGTCGCAGAGCTGCGCTGCGGTGCGGTTGAGCCCTTCAATACCTGTGCGAATGCGGGAGCGCTACACGACAGGAGCACAATTCCGATCACTGGAAAGATCGCCCTGGCCGCTCGAGTTGAATTCTTCATGGTTCCTCCCCTCATGGAGATGGAATAACCGGGGGCGGCGGGAGAGTCAAAGGACTCGTCGCGGATTCATTTATGACTCGCTATGTGTATGACTGGCCTGGGTTTGTGTCGGACTGTGACTCACAACCCCAGCGACCAGCTTCAGGTGAAGAGATTAGCGCCGGGCGGCGGAGACGCTGGAGGCGAGGTCGCGGAGAGAATCGAAGAGGCGTTCGCGCGAGCTGCTGAGGCCGGCAAGCGCCGAGAGAGGCAGGGTCGCCGAGAAGTTTGGTGAGTTGCGGTGGAAAGAGACGGAGATCAGGTCGGAGTCGCGGGCATTGGCGAGCGACTGAACGGAACTGGCGACGTCGCGCTGCCAGTCGCGGCGGCTGGTCAGGATGAAAGGCCCGAGCCGGTGCAAGTGGACGACTGAGCCCTTTGGCAATCGGCGCGTTATTCCAAGTTTCGTGGACTTGAGTTTCGCGACACGACGCTGATTCCGGATTTCGAGATTGAACTGCGGCGGACAGAGCAGGTTCGCGTCGAAGGTAAACGTCTCGCGCTCGCGACGCAGGCGCGAAACGATCCAACCGAGCGGCCGTTGCAGCGGATACATTCGGATGGTCACGGTTGAATTGGTGAACGCGCACGCAGTGAGACGCAGCCGGACCTGCAACTGGGAAGCTGACTGCCACTTGACGCCGCAAACGTGTCCGTAAGCGGAAAAGGTGTTCTCGATATTCGAGAGCAGTTTCCGCCCGCGACGACGGTTCCAGCGCAGACACAAGCTGTACCAGAGCAAGACCAGAAGACCGACGACGACGATGTCAAGACCGACTGTCCACCACATCTTGTCGCCCTGAATTGCTGAGATGCGGCGGCACTGCAATCCGATGTCAAAAAGTTGCTGTGGAAACCAGCCGCAAAAAACCCGCCCTTGCGGGCGGGTAGTTGGCAGCCCTTTCGGGCATTTGGGGGAGTACGAGAAGACTACTGTTGAGCTGTAGTTGGAGCTTGAGCCGGGGCCTGCGCTTCCTGCGCACCCACGACGTTGGTCATCAGCTTCACGTCGACGCGGCGGTTCTCGGCGCGGCCTTCGCGGGTGTTGTTCTTCGCCACCGGCTTATCCTTGCCGAGGCCGATAACGTAGATCTTGTGAGCCGGGACCTGGTGCTCGGCAGCCAGATATTGGATGACGGCACGGGCGCGACGCTGGCTGAGCTGGTAGTTGTAGTCAGACGGACCGACCGAGTCGGTGTTGCCATCCACGGCCACGATGTAACCCTTGGTGTTCGGGATCTCGGCGGCGAGTTTGTCGAGGGCGTCCTTGGCCTTCTGGGTCAAGTCAGCCTTGTCGAAACCGAAGTGAACGGTGGTTTCGACTACGGCGTGATAATTGTCGAGGTTGGCGACCTGGTTGGACAGCGTATTAACGCCGGTCATTGCCGTGTTGGCAGCCTGGCTGGCCTGATCGGCCGACTGCTGGGCGGCCTGGGCTTTCTGATCGGCAGCGGCGGACTTTGAGTTCACGTCATTGAGACCCTGCGTGGTGCGGGCGTCCAAGTCCTTGATGCCGCGGGTCGTCTTGGCCGTGAGATCATCTAATTCATTAGTCTTGTTGATGAGAGGCGCGGTTTCGCGCGCGACGGTCTTCTTGGTTGTGCATCCGGCGGTGAACGCCAGAGTACCCGTCAGGATGATGGCTGCTGCCACAGGAAAACGCTTCATGTCTGGGCTCCTTGCTTGCCCGGAGAACCGGGCGGCTACGGATGTCTTGGCAGCTCGAACCCTTGGGAGCCGTCCGCCTAACAGGGCGGCACAGTCGAGCGTTGCCTGCTCTGGATAGAGCACGGCAGTTGCCAATCGGGTGATTTCTACGGGAGCGCTAAGCTGCTTCTTTCCAATCAGTTGGCTGGATGTGGAACCCTGACCGCCGGGCTTGAGCGGTTTGGACGGAGCATTCCGGGACGGCAGGATGGATTTTTTACCTGTTGTTCCTGGAAGGAAGGTGGACGCGAACGGCGGTTTTTACCTTTGCTGCCCGGGAGTAAGCTGGGTGCAAGGTACCGGGTTCCGGGTTCCATGTACCGGAAACTGATTTGAGATGGACCTTCACGAGAAAATACGGACGCTGCCGACGCGGCCCGGCGTTTACATGTACAAGAATGCCGAGGGCAAGGTCATTTACGTCGGAAAGGCGAAGAGCCTGAAGGCACGCGTGCGGTCGTATTTTGTCGAAGGGGCGGCCGAGGACGCGAAGACCGGATCGCTGCTGCGGGAGGCGGTCGATGTCGAGTACATCGTGGTCGACAACGAGCACGAGGCGCTGGCGCTCGAGAACAACCTCATAAAACAGAAGAAGCCCCGGTACAACATCCTCCTCAGGGACGACAAGAGTTACCCGTCGATCAAACTGACGGTTGGCGAGCGGTATCCGCGGGTGTATGTCACGCGTCGGCTGCGGAAGGATGGATCGCTCTACTTTGGACCGTACTTCCCTGCCTCCCTGGCGTACCGGATCGTCGATCTCATTCACAGGCATTTCCTCGTGCCGTCGTGCACCGTGGATTTGAATAAGGATCATCCGAGGCCGTGCTTGCAGTACTACATCAAGCGGTGCCTGGGGCCTTGCGTTGCGGGGCTAACTACGCCGGAAGCGTATGGCGAGGCGGTACATGACGTTCGCATGTTCCTTGAGGGGAGGCATGGGGACCTGTCGAAGTCGCTGGAAGAGAGAATGATGTCGGCGGCGGAGAATCAGCAGTATGAACTGGCGGCGAAGTATCGGGACCTGATCACGACAGTCGAGAATGTTCAGGACAAGCAGCGGATCGCGACGTCGGAGAACGACGATGCGGACGTGCTTGGGTACCACTATGAGAATCACATGCTGGCTGTGAACTTGTTTCATATGCGCGGCGGCAAGGTGCTCGATCGGCGGGAGTTCTTCTGGGAAGACTTGGGCGAGTTGGAGTTGAGTGCGACGTTCGATGTCGGCGAGTTCTTCTCAACCCTCCTGAAGCAGCTTTACCTCGACCAGCAATATGTGCCGCGACAGGTTTACATTCCGGTGGATTTCGAAGATCGCGCGGCGCTGGAGGATTTGCTCAGCGAAAAACGCGGACAGCGGGTTCACATCATCGTTCCGCAGAAGGGCGAGAAGAGGTCGCTCGTCGATCTGGTCGGCTCGAATGCGAAGCAGTCGTACGATCAGCGCTTCCGGGTAATGAAGCCGCGGACGGATGTTCTGAAGTCGGTGCTGCAGGACGTGTTCATGCTGCCGGAGTTGCCGAAGCGGATTGAGTGCTTCGATATTTCGCATATCCAGGGAGCGGAGACGGTTGCGAGCATGGTGGTGTGGGAAGACGGGAAGATGCGCAACTCCGAGTACCGGAAATTCATGATCAAGGGCGTGATGGGCGTGGACGATTTCGCGTCGATGCGCGAGGTCGTCGGCCGGCGGTACAAGCGGGTGCTGGAAGACAAGAAGCCGATGCCATCCCTAATTCTGATTGACGGCGGCGTAGGGCAACTGCATTCGGCGGCTGAGGCGCTGGAGTCGCTCGGGATTATCAATCAGCCGCTGGCGTCAATCGCGAAGCGCGAAGAGATCCTTTATCTATACGGGCAGGAGGACGATCCCATCGTCCTTGACCGGCACTCGCCGGCGCTGCACCTGATCCAGCAGGTTCGAGACGAAGCTCATCGATTCGCCGTGACGTATCACCGCAAGCGCCGCGAGATTCGCGACAGACATAGCGAACTGCTCGATATTCCAGGGATCGGGGATACGACGCGGACGAGACTACTGCAACACTTCGGATCACTCGAAGCGGTGCGAAATGCGAATACCACGGCGCTCGGTGCGGTGGTGAATTCAAAGCAGGCACAGGCGATCTGGGGCCACTTCCATAGTCTTGAGGAGCCTGCCGAAGACCACAAGTAAGCCAACTTCTAAGGTGTCGGGTTTCCGCGACCCGGATGCCGAAGGAGCATGAGACCGACTTTTCTAGAGTCGTGACTTATGATTTTCGGTAGGGCCAACTGGTCAGAACACGGAAGCGGCATCGTGCTACGCCCAGACCGGGGTCGATGAGGAGGGGAACGCGGTTATCGAACCAACGTGCTCCGTCCCAATGCCGAAGGCGAAGCGTACCTATGACGCGATGGAACTTTCTGTATCGAAGCGATTCGGAGGCGGATGGTTGTTCAATGCCAGCTATGTGTACAGCAGGCTATACGGCAACTATTCCGGTCTACAGAGCACGGACGAAGTACTACCTTCGACTTACGGCTTCTCATACGGCGGTAACCAGTCGTTCTTTGGCCAAACCTACCGTCCGGGTGGCAACGCTAACCGCTACTTCGATCTCGACCAGACATTCTTTGACGCACATGGAAACGCGAACATCCTGGGTCCATTGCCTACGGATCGTCCGCATGTGTTCAAGATATATGGCGCCAAGGAGTTCAAGTTCGGAACCGAAGTGGGTTCGTTCTTCACCGCGACGAGTGGAGTGCCGATCACGACTAACGTCTGGACCACGCGTTCAGTCGGTATGTATGTTGAGGGCCGAGGCGATGCGGGTCGCGAACCGATATTCAACCAAACGGACCTGATGGTGGCACACACATTCAAGATCGGCCAGAGCGAAACGAAGCGCTTGCGATTCGAGTTCAACGTCAGCAATCTCTTCGACCAGAAGACGAACGTCTGGACGTACCGGTTCTACAACAACCGTTTGCACCGGACCTCGACAGGACTGGCGCTGAACAACATCGACTTGAGAAATGGCTTCGATTGGGAAGGGCTGCTGGCATCGCAGGCTGCCGCGCGCGGCCAAGCCGTCGATCTTGATCCCCGTTATGGCCAGGCTGCCCAGTTTAATCCGGGGTTCCAGGGCCGTCTACTGATCAAGTACACCTTCTGATTCCTGAGTGACTCGTCGGGGCTGCTTCGGCAGCCCCCCTTTTTTTGGACCTGGTTTTCGCAAAGCAACCAACACCAGAACTCCTCTGAGCTGCACTTCCCTGCTGATGGGCCCCAATGTCCTTTGACAACCTGAGCCGGCATGCCGGAATATATGTCGTATACGACGCGTCGTATACGACGTGCTGAGGAGTAAGTGCAATGCACCCTGGATCGTTACTGCCTTTCGAGATTGCGTGGATCATTTTTGGCATGGTTTGGGCGCTGGCTGCGATTTCGGTGAAGCCGGTCGAGCGGGCTGAGTCGGCGAGGTCTCGCATGTTTCACGTCATAACCAATGGGCTGGCGTTCGTGCTGATCTTCTGGGAACACGCGCGTCTTGGGCCGCTGGACATGAGAGTTGTGCCTCTGACCACCGGGTTCGAAGTTACCGGGGTCGCGCTCACCTACGCAGGAATAGGGTTCGCGATCTGGGCGCGGTTTTATCTCGGAGGAAACTGGAGCGGCCGCGTAACGCTTAAGCAGGATCACACGCTCATCCAGTCGGGACCATATTCGATTGTTCGCCACCCGATTTACACAGGCATGGTGCTGGCGGCGCTCGGAACCGCGATCGGCATTGGACGTCTGCGGTGCTTCGTAGGCGTTGCGCTTGCGTTCGTAAGCTGGCTGGTGAAATCCAGAACTGAGGAAGCGTTGCTGATAACCAAGTTCGGGGAGAGATACGAAGAGTATCGGAGGCATGTGAAGGCGATCATACCGTTTGTTTATTGACTGTCGAAATGACGGATGAAAAGACGGAAAAGCAAAACCAAAACAGAGATTACGGCGATGAAAAAGAAGTCCGACATGTCTCAGATGGCGCAGGAGTTGGATCGGGACTTGAGGGCGATTCGTCGGATATTGCGAAGGCCCGTGGAACAGGTGGTCGCGCGCGGCGAATTGACGGGGCCGCAGTTCAATGCGATGCGCCTGTTGGCGAGGTCCGAGGGAATGAGCCTAAAGGAGCTGAGCGCGCAGCTTGGGCTTGCGCACAGCACCGTGTCGGGGGTGGTCGATCGGCTTGAGAAGAAAGGCATGGTGGAACGCAAAATCGACGACAAAGATCAGCGCTTCAGCCGAATTGTGATCTCGAAGGTCGTTCGCGAGTATCTGAAAAACGAGTGGCCGAAGCTGGAAGTGACTCCGCTGGCAGAGGCGTTGCGGAAGGCATCGCCAAAGGAGCGAGAGGCGGCAATCGTCGGGGTGGGGACGCTAAGGAAGTTGCTGGAGAATAGCTAACCAGGAACGGCAAGAAGAGGCACGAAGAAAAGCCGAATCCGCGACAAAACGCGCTGATAGGAGCACCAGGCTCAAGCTTCGGTGTCACCTCTCGCGGGATGATCGACAGGAGATACTCGCCACCTCGATCGCCACGAACCGTTCCTTGACTTCACTATAGAGCGGGCGGAACATTGGCCAATCACAGTTCTTTTCTGACCAAGGAGGTTCGCATGAATTCCTGCAGGTCATTTTTCCCACGCACAATACGTTTGTTCCTGGCTGCATTCATTGTGCTGATCCTGAGTGGCAGCGTCCTCGCGCAGAATTCGGCGATGACGCAGCTAGCTGAATTGATCGGGCTCAAGGACAAGATCAAGAATTCTGACACTCGAACGCGCGTGGAGGCCTTCCACCGTGTATGGACGATCGCTCTTGAGTCCGACAGCTCTGAAGTGAAGATGACGGCACTGGGGCTGATGGCCGAACCGCTGGGAAGCTCCTCTGATCACATTCGCATGCCGGCTGTGTATGCCATTGCGGAGATCGCCAACAGCACGAATGATACCCCGGTGAAAATGAAGGCGCTTTCGACCTTGCGCGAACCGATCGTCTCCGGGCAACTGCCCATCCGCATCGCTGTTGTCGATGCAATCAACCAGATTCGGTGGACCAGCGCGAGCGACTTGCCGCTGGAAGCCGTGAAGCTGCTCGGCGAACCCGTCCGCAGCGGAAATAATGGCATACGCATACCCGCGATCAATGCGATTGTGCGAACGGTGGAGCAAAGCAATAACGATCGCGCCTATAGCGCCGCACTTGACCAGCTTGTTGCGCCTCTTGATTCAGCGGCCCCGATTGGCGGAATGGAAGTACGAATGATAGCCGTGGTGGCTGTCGAGCGGATCGGGATGGAAGCGACGGAGGTCGCGACCAAAGCGAAGGCGATGGGCATGATGCAGTCGTACGCCAACAAGGGGAGTTGGGAGCCGGAGGCGAAAAAACGGGCGAGCGAAGCGGCCCTGAGGATTCAGAACAGCACCAAGCAGAAGACGCCGACGATGCCAGGGAATCCGGTGGGAGACTGAGAAATAAGGATGGAATCCACAGCTGGCAAAAGAGGGCAGGAATAGAGCACCGAGTCGGAAAAAGCTACTCTCTAAGTTTCGCCAGCAGATCCTGCGGGTGGACGGGTTTAGCGAGGATTTCGAATTCGTGGCCCTGGGCTCGGGCGGTTTCCAGCAAGTCGGCGGTGGCGGCCTGACCGGAGAATAATAGGATTTTGCAGGTTGGGAGGAAACCGCGGATGTTGATGGCGGCCTCGATGCCGTTCATGTCCTGCATGATGACGTCGCTAATAATGAGGTCCGGGCGGACGGTTTTGGCGCGCTCGACGGCGCCGGTGCCGCTATAGACGGCGGATGCGTCGAACCCGTGCTGGTTCAGAATAATGGCAAGGGTGTCGGCAATGACGTGCTCGTCGTCGACTACGAGGACTTTCGGCTTCCCCTTGTTGTTATTCCCATCGCTCATTAAAAACCCCACCTCTTCGATGCAGTATTCCCGCACAACGCTGCTGAGAAGATTATAACTCCTCAGAGGTGAATGGGCGGGGAGGTGATGTGCGCCGCTGGAGATGACGCTACCGCCGCCGCCGGAACCGCACGCCACTGTCAGCCTCCGAGGCCAACCTTGTTGCGGAGTTCTGCATTCCAACTACTAACTCCCGGGGGATCTTTATGCGCAGGACAGTGTTGGCCGTCGTTTGCCTATTGGTGTGTGCAGTTGCAGTATGGGGTGCCAACACCGGGAGGGGAAAAGACCCACTTGTGCTAACAGCGGCAGAAGTGGGACACGGCGAACTTGGGGCAGCAAACCCGCTTCTTCTGTCTGCGGCTGGAATCGGCGTAACCGACGAACAGTATGGGACGGCACAGCAACAGGCTCAGCAGCAGGAAGAGAATGATCCGGACCGGCCGGTGCTGAAGCGGCGTCCGACGCCAGGGCCGGATGCGCAGCCAGGTGAGCCGCAGCAGCCCGACCGGAATTCCCAGAACAATCCATACTCTGTTCCACAGCAGAATCCCACCCCTCGGCAGAGTGCGGACCAGCAGAACGAGGATCAGAATGCGGGACAACAGCCGTCGGCTTCGAACGGCCCAGTACTCCAGCAGCGCACGCCGGCTCCAACGTACTTCCCTGCCTCGAGCACGATCCCTCTCAATACTCAGTTCCAGGTGGTGCTGGATGAGACTCTGTCTACGAAGACTTCGCACTCTGGGGATAGTTTCACGGCGACGCTGGATGAGCCGCTGCAAAGCTCGCACCGCGATGTGCTGATTCCTTCCGGCTCAAAGATACTGGGGACGGTGCAGGACGCGGAGTCGGGTAAGGTGTTTGCCTCGATGCGCGGCAAGGGGCGTCTGGTGCTCCGGTTCGATACCGTTGTGCTGCCGGATGGGCGGCGGCTGCCGATGCAAACAACCCTCCTCTCCATCGGGCCGAACAAGACCAAGGCCTCAGTGAACCAGGAAGGCGAGATCACGAGCGGCACGCGGGCGGGGGATGCGGTGAAGAAGGTGGCTGTGGGCGCGGGCGTCGGAACGATTGCTGGGATGATCTTCGGAAGCGCTCTAAAAGGTACAGCGATTGGAGCTATCGCGGGCGGCGGTTATGCGATGGCGAACGCCGGAAAAGATATTGAATTGCCGGCGCGGACGACGGTGAATCTGAGATTGGACCAGTACTTGATTGTGTCGCAAAGAACGGCACACTAGCACGGCTTAAAGAACAATAACTGTTCCCGACACGAACCACGAGCGGAGCCCAATCGGGCTCCGTTGGTTTTTGCGAACCCGAAGCACCGACTCACGAAATTGATTCACCGTTTTAGTGCAGACGTTGAGACCGCGATTGGAGCTCTAAAACTTCCCTACCAGGTGTTATATGCGGTGCCGTCGCTGGCGGTGGCTTGTGAGCCGCTGTGGACGTCGTCGATGCCGGGTTCCTGCTGGTCGACGGCCATCAGGGTGTCTTCCTGCACGGTCTGCCACGTATCATTGGAGCCGGTCATGGGGTCCTTGGGAATTTCCTTCAGGTAGTTGGCATCGACGAGGTCCTGAAGCGACTGCGGCGCCTTCTGCTTGTCGAGCGTGTACTGGTCGATGGCGTTGCGAATCACGTGGAGGTCCTGGCGCAGAACCGATTCCTTGGCATGCAGCACGGATTGCTGATATTGGGGAATCGCCACGCCCATCAGGATAAGGATGATCGAGATGACGATCATCAGTTCGATGAGGGTGAAGCCGCGAGTTCTGCGAATCTTCCGGTTGTTCATAGTTACCAATCCGAATACTTCGTTCCGTCCAGCGCCGTTCCTTGCGAGGTGGTGTGGACGTCAAAGACGTTCTGTCCTCCCCATGAGTCCGATTGCGGATCGTCCTGCATGGAGCGCAGCCCCCACTCGGTGGTTCCGGTCATCGGATCGACGGGGATGCGGCGCAGGAACTTGATCTTCTTTCCGTTGACGTCGACGCCGTTGACAAGGGTATCGAGATCGGGCGGATAGCCTTCGGAACCGACCTTGGTCTGGAAGGCACCTCCGTCGGCCGCATCCTTGTAGCGATCGATGGCGTCGCGCATTTCCCAGAGGTCGGCGCGAAGTCGCTTTTCCTTCTCGCGCTTGATGCTGACGCGCGCAATGGGTACCGCCGCTCCCGCCAGCAGCGCCATGATGGCGATTGCGACGATGAGTTCGATCAGCGTCATGCCGCGGGTTTTGGCGAACGTGTGTTTCACAGTTAAAACCTTGGATGCCCCGTCCCGCGCAGGGTTTGGGAGATGCGGGCCCGTGCGTCTATTTTACCCGTCAATCGAGTCCGAATCCTGCAACCTTGGTGCCCCAATTGGGGTGGCCCTCAAGAACTACATCTGGACTAACGAGTTTCCTTCACCCACGTCTGCCAAACACGGCAGACGTGGGGCACGGAGAAAACAAAACCTGCACAATCTACTTCACGGTCACGACAGCCTGCGCGCCGCTGGCCGGCATCGCCTGATTCGCCGGATCACGGAGTTGGGCGCGGTTGATCGTGAGATTACTCTGGCCAGCCGCCTTCGCCATGAAGGTTAAGGTGAACACCTGCCCATCGCCGGAGACTCCGCCAGCGCCGGGTGGACGCGTGGCGGTGACGTTCAGGGTTCCGATGGTCGGGTCATTGCGATTTACCAGCGCAACGGCCTGGCCGTCCTTGGACAGGAAAGGACCAGCGGAGACATTCACCAACTCAAGAGTCTTCGGATCGTAATTGATCTGCGCCGGGATCGAATATACATTTTGCGCTCCGGTCACGCTGACGTTCACCGCAAACGTGGTGCCCGGGGCCTGATCAACGGTCGGCGGATCGAAGCTGAGTACTGCGCCAGCGCCTTGCGGTCCCATGTTCGGAGCCGGAGCCTCGGCCTGCGGTGGCGGAGTCGCCTGCTGCGGCATCGGCTGCTCCGGCGCCGGTGCGGGTGCCGGAGTTGCGGGAGTAGGAACTGGCTGGCGGGTCGCCGGCGCCGTGTTGTCCTGCCTCAATTGAATTGCGTTCGCGGTACCAACATCGATGGCACGCTCGTTCTGGCGGGTGATGTCCTGCTCGCGAACGATGTGCGGAACGACGACAAACACGATCTCGTTGTCGGTAACTTCCTTGGAATTGTTGCCGAAGAGATACTTCAGGATAGGAATCTGCGCGAGTCCGGGGAGGCCTGCAACAGAGCGAACGTCGCTCGACTCCATCAAGCCGCCAAGCAGGTTCACCTCGCCGTCCTTGAGACGGATGGTCTGCTCAATGTGCTTCGACCCGATGACCGGCTGGTTAATGCCACCGATGTTCGAGGTGCTGATGACGGACGAAATTTCAAACATCATCTTCAGTGTGACTTCGTGATCGGCGTGAACCGTCGGAGTCATGTCGATGTTTACGCCGACATCGATGTACTGGAACTGAGTGTTGACCAGCGGGTTGATGCCGACACCGCCGATGCCGGGCTGGAACGAACCCGTTGCCACGGGGACGCGGCTGCCGATCTTGAGAGTCGCCTTCTGTCCGTCGAGCGCACGAATTTGCGGATTCTCCAGGGTCTTGGAGGTGCTGTCATTCAGCAGCATGGCGAGGCTCATTGAAGGAATGCTGACGGCAAAGTTGCGCGCGTCAAGATTTGCCAGGTCATTCAGGGTCAGACCGTTGCTCGTGGTGGTTCCTCCGGTCGTACCACTGGTTCCGCCGCTCGTTGTGCCGCCCTTCGGGATGATCGAGATCGTCGGGTTATTGCTCTGCGAGAAGGGATACTGGATGCCCAACTGACGCAGTTTGTCTTTCGAGACCTGCATGACGGCGACTTCGACTACAACTTCCGGCCGCGCCTTATCGATGTCGTCGATGACTTTCTGCGCGAGCGCGATCTGGTCCGGGGTTCCGCGCACGATGATGGCGCCCTGCGAGGGCAACTGCTGTACGCGAGTGATCTCGAGGATCTGTCGCAGCGAATTGGTTACGTCCTGGATCTCGGTAGGCGTCGATAAGTTGGATAGGTAAAAAGTGCGGATGACGCTTTGTTCGAGTTCCTTGCGCTTCGCCTGGGTATCGGCTGCGACGAAAATGGTGTTGGGGGTGACGGGACGCCAGAAGGTCTTCGATTCCAGCGAGACGATTTCCAGCGCCTGGTTCAGGGTAACGCCATTCAGGGCAATGTGGATGCTTCGTGACTGCGTCGAGTAGTCGGGGTCGAATAGGACGTTGATTCCAGCGAGCTTGCCGATCGTCTCGTAAACAACTTTTGCATCCGCGGTCATTTGCATCGTGATCGGCTGGGTCGAGATCGGCGCCAGTTCAACAGGCCCCGAAGCTTCCTGCAGGAGGTGATCAATGGTGGATTGGGATTTAGTTTCCGGCGGCGGAGGCCCCTGTTCCACCTCTTTGATCATCTGCTCGGTTCGCCGAATCTCCTGCTGGGCGATGAAACTGGACGGATCGATGGCAAGAGCTGACTGGAATTCTTTCAGCGCGTCTTGCAACTTACCGGCGTCGCGAAGCAGTTGACCTTTGTGCACGTGCGACGCCGACGCGAGAAACTTCGTGCGCTCGAAGGCGACGCGATACCGCATCTCCGTGGGCTTGAGGTCGTAAGCTTGCTTGTAGTTGTCGTACGCCAATTCGTAATTCTGTCGCGCCTCGGCGTCACGACCCTTTTCATAAAATGACTTTGCTTTATCGGCAAGCGCCGGCATCGCGGCGATGAGCGCGATCAGGAGAACCAAGCCGAACCAGTGCAAGCGTTTCATTGCGCTCCTTATGAAAGTGAGCAGCAAGGTGCTGCTCACAAAAAACAAGGCCTTCGCTGGGCCTGACACACTACGGGCAGGGCACGAGTATAGCACCTGTTTGCAAGGTAAGTGCCCTACTTGTGTTAGCATACGAGCTTTGGCGTCAGGGTTGAACCAGCAAATGCACGGGGGCCTTTGGTACCAGCCCACTTCCGGCCAGGGACTCCCGTACCCGACTGTAAGTCGTAAGAAAAATGGCGCGTCAAACTACCCACCAAGTCGCTCCTGACAAGCAGAAGAATCCGAAGCGCGACCCGGTCGCCTCCGGCGAGCGCGATGCCACGCAAAACCGAGCCGCCTCGCACAATTATTTCCTTTCGGATAAAGCCGAGGCCGGAATCGTGCTTCGCGGCACTGAGGTCAAAGCGATCCGTGAAGGAAAGGCGAATCTCAAAGACGCCTACGCGATCGTAAAAGAGGGTGAACTGTTCCTCCTGAACCTGCACATCGGCTCTTACCAACCTGGCGGAAGCTACTACCAGCACGACCCGCTGCGAACTCGTAAACTGTTGATGAAAAAGCCCGAGATCCTCAAACTCGGCAGCAAATTGCAGACCAAGGGCGTGACCTTAATTCCGACTCGAATGTATTTCAGGAACGGTAAAGTCAAGGTCGAGGTGGCGGTAGCAAAAGGTAAACAGCTCTGGGATAAGCGCGAGACCGAGCGGCGTAAGACTGCGGATCGCGAGGCGAGAGAGGCGATTGCGAGGAACAGAAAAACCTAGGCATCCTGTGCCTCGGTACCGGTGTACCCAACACATCCCGCGTGACATAAGTCATGGCATCCCTCGCCATCCCCTCCTATCCTCAAATCGTGGCTGAACCCTCAAGAAAAAAGCCGAAAATCGTCCTTCACCCGAAGCATCCGGAACGGATCTGCTGGGGCTGCGACCAATACTGCTCGGCAGACGACCTGCGCTGCGGTAATGGAACAGTACGAACTCAACATCCAAGCGAGCTGTTCGGTGAAGATTGGCTGGAGTGGAACCAGGACGAAGGAGTTTTCTCGGGTCATGAGTCCGCAAACGCAGATGCGTGAAAATCCGGTGCCCCCGACCGGTAGTTTCACCTGGTTCTGAATTACTCCTCCGGATTCTTCTGCGTTTCTGTTGCTTTCGGCTGTTCTATCGATCCGGCGAGCACTTTTGTAGTCAGTGTGGCCAATGGGGTCAAGAACCATGTGAAACGGCCAATCTGGGTAAACGGATCGATACCACGAACAACCAGGCGCACATGAATCGGCCTGGTCACGTCGCCAGGTTGGAAAACACTGCGGGGCAACAGTGAACTGAAATCCCAAACCGCACCTTCCACATTCTTTTCCCTGCCATCTGCCTGGATCGTTACGTCGCCCACATAGGAGCCAGCATCAAGAACCCTGACTTTCAGTGGCCCGCGAATAGTCGCCTTGCTGGCATTTTCGAGCCGGAGTTCGAAGTCAACGGAATGGGTCTTCATGTCGTAATAGCGATTTAGGAATTCGAGACGAACAAGCTTGCTCGCATCTTCCAATTTAGCCAGTTCGGGACTTCCGTTCTTCACGACATCGCCATCCACGGTGATGTCGGTTGTCCAAAGTTGAGGAAGCCCCGTTGGATTGGCGATCCAGAGTGGATGGAATCCGCCGTTTGCGTCGGCAGCTAACCCCATCGTGTGGCCGCCATGGAAAACAAACCACGGAATGGAGAGCGTGTTGGTCGAATGTGGTCCTTTTTCACCGCTACCGCCGAACAGGTAAACGCGCCCGCCGCGGCCCGGATCGTAGTCGACGTTCGAAGCCTTCACGCTGGGCATGAATGTTTCTCCTCCGTCCAAAGACGCACGGAACCGCGCAGCCCATCCGAGATTGTCCGGAAATTCGCGCCGATCGAGCCACATCACTCCCACGACACCGCGGGGATTGACAGCGACTTGAGCGTGAATATCATCGGGCCCGCGGATAGTGTCGCCGACTTGCCTGGCAATATCGTCATCCATAATTCGCGGGTGCGACCATTTCTTCCCTTTGTCCGTCGAGAACGACAATTTCACCTGTGACCTGTCGGAAGACCGGTCTTCCCAGACGACATAAATGCGGTCGCGAAAAGGACCATTGCTCTCGTCCACCGCGAGACTCGTGTAATAACTCCCGTTCGGCTCGAAATCCGCGAACCAGGGTGCAATCTTCGACATCTCCACCTTGAGAGGCCAATTTGGATGTTCGAACGTTACTCGAACCAGGTGAATCTCGGCGGGCAAACGAACGCGAAATCCTTGCTCTGAGTCTTCTGGAGACTGCTTCATCACGGGCATCGGGATTACCAGGCTGCCATCGGACAGGATCGCGCCGGGGCCCACGTTTACATCGTGGAATCCCTTTTCCATCGGTACCACTTGCGTGAAGAACGTCTTGCCGCCATCGGTCGAATAGCCCACGCGAATGCTCTTGTCGTCTTCACCCATACCGTACAGATATACCCAGCCGTTGTGAGGCCCCGGCCTGTTGTCCACGACGATGAAACTGCGTTCGGCATGAATGACACGCGCAGGGGCTTCCCAAGTCTTACCGCCGTCATTAGAACGATCGACCCGGTCGTAGCCATCCTTATCGTCGGGTCCGGTGCCCTCGGAAAGCGAATACAGTGTGTGACCGGGACCGAACCGACAATCAGGATCCCAGCTCTCGTAGCCGTCCTCACCCTTCGTTTGCAATGCCAGCTTCCAGGTGGTTCCACCATCGAACGAAACGTAGGTCGCGACTTCGCTGGAGGGCGAATCGTTGGGAAAAGTCATGGAACAGGCGACGAGTTGGCTGGCATCGTTGGGATTTGCGGCGATCTCGGTTTCACCGTGCGGCGCTGCCGCCAAGTCCTTACTTACATGGACGTTTGCGCCCACATGCATGCTTCCGGTCGAATCAGGCGCTTGTTGCGCGATTGCCGACAGTTCCAAAAGTGAGACTCCTGCAAGCATCGATACGACGCAGACGGCGTTTGCAAACGAATGAAATGTTTTCATGACATCCCCGGTATTTCTTAACGCAATTCTTTCAGATTTCCAGTACGGAATTAAACCAAACCACGATTCCATGCTGCTTCTGACGACAGACTAGGTTTGCAGGAAAGGCTAGGGGCTTGATCTGGATCATGTAAAGGTCCAGATTCAAGTTCAAGTGTAGGTCCACGATCCAACTCACCGACATAAGCGAGGGCGAGAACTGCACCTGCTCCTGGATCTAAATTCTGCATAGGATCTGGACCTTTACCGGATCGATGATCTGGATGGAACATTGTCAGACTGGCGTGGGGTCGGCTTGCGGGATTCCTGTAAACTCGAGATCACATCCCTCCTCCAGGAACTTCATGACTAGCGCGAATAAGAGTTTTATGGGCTTCCTTGATCGCCCGCAGATGGTGTGGTGGCGCAAAGCGCTATTCCAGGTCCACCTTTGGGCCGGAGTGATTGTCGCTGCTTACATGATTGCGATCAGCCTGAGCGGCAGCATTCTTGTTTATCAGCGCGACCTTCAGGATGACACGCCGCGACTCGCCCAGAACGACAGCGCCGATGACGCCAAGTTCGATCCCATCGTTGCAATTGCTCAAAAAGCCTATCCCGGGGAACCCCTCGACAATATCGATCTGCGTACGCTGGATAGGCGCGTAGTTCCCGTTGGCCTTAAGGATGGCGAGCGCGACCGCATTGTGTATGTCGACAGCGTCTCCCGCAAGATTGTCGGAGAAGAGATTCTGCAAGCGCGCCACCCTGTGCTGCAGTTCCTCGAAGATTTGCACAACGAATTGGCTGGTGGCCGGAGCGGAGCTCTTATCAATGGGGTCGGCGGTTTCCTTCTCACGTTAATGTCGATCACAGGCATCGTTCTGTGGTGGCCGGGCAGAAAGAATTGGAAGCGCGCACTGAACATTAAATGGAGCGCGCGTTGGGCGCGAGTCAACTGGGACCTGCACAGTGCGTTCGGTTTCTGGACCCTGCTGCTTGTGGGCATGTGGGGAATTACGGGGGCTTATTTCATCTTTCCCCAGCCATTCGCGCGCGGGATCGCATTCTTCTCTTCCATGGCCCATATGCAGGAGAAGCCGTCGCAGTGGCGCACTTCCGAGGGAATCCACGACCCCGATGCGTATATCGGCAAAGCTCAGCAGCTATACCCCGATGCACAACTCGCCTACTTCTACATGAACACCGCGCGCGACGGCGGTGTCGTGAAGGTATTTCTTTCGCGAGATCCGGAACGGCCGCTGGTGATGATGGAGGATGTCGTGTCGTTCGACCCGGCTACACTGGAGATACTGTCGGATATCAGCACAAGAAAGCTCACGGCCGGAGAGAAGCTTTCTCTTGCGGTCTACTCCATTCATTTCGGAGACTTTGGCGGGCAGTCCATCAAGTTTCTGTGGTTCGTTATCGGACTCTCCCCTGCACTACTGGCGATCACTGGATTGATCATGTGGTGGAACCGCGTCCTGAAAAAGAAGTGGCGGAACTTGAAGAGTCCAGCGACTCAGCCAATCTCCGCCCCGAAGTTGATCCCTGAAGAGCCCACGGGATCTATTGCGAAGTGACTCCCAATTGCCAGAATAGAAACGCCAGTTCGAGACTCGTCTGCTCGACTTCCTTAGCCGTCGGCAGCGTTCCCGAGTGCCCGGATTTTGAGTCGTAAAGCAGCAGGACGGGCTTCCCGGATGCTGTGTTGTTCTGCAGCATGGCCGTCATCTTCCTGGCGTGCGACGGATCGACACGCGTATCACCGTCTCCCGTCACCAGCAAAACGGCAGGATATTTCGTTCCCTTCTTGACGTGGTGGTAGGGAGAATAAGAATAGAGCGTCTTGAACTGCGCGGGGTCGCTCACTGAGCCGTATTCGGGCGTCCACCAGCGCGCGATGGAAAAGCGCTCATAACGGACCATGTCGATGAGCGGATAGCGTCCGATCACGGCACCGAACAAGTCAGGTCGCTGAGTCAGGCAAGCGGTCACCAACAGGCCGCCATTGCTCATGCCCTGGATCGCCAATCGACTTGGCTTCGTGTAGCTGTTATCGACCAGCCACTGAGCCGCCGCGATGAAGTCGTCAAAAGTGTTCTGCTTGTGCGCGCCCGATCCGGCCTTGTGCCACTCCTCGCCGAATTCGCCGCCGCCGCGGATATTGGCCTCGGCGTAAATTCCCCCTCGTTCCAGCCAGACGGCCTCTTCCGGAGAGAATGTTGGCATTTGCGCCCAATCGAAACCGCCGTATCCGTGCAAGAGAACCGGAGTCATTCCGTTCTTGATAAGACCTTTTTTGTGAGCGATGAACATTGGGACGCGAGTGCCGTCCTTGGAGGAATACCAGACCTGTTCCACCTGAATGTCGGCAAGAGCCGATGGAACCTTCGCGGCGGAGATAACGGTCTTCTGTCCGCTCTTGAAGGAATACGAAAATGCTGTCGCAGGCGTTTGGAAAGAAGAGTAAAGGAAGCAGACGATCGGCGAATCCCACTCACCATCGATTGTGTTCGCCGAACCCAATCCCGGAAGAGCAATCGCCCCGGTCTGTTTTCCATTCATGTCAAAGATGCGCAGCTCCGAGTGCGCGTCTTTCATGTAATTCACGAGCAGTTTGCCATCAACCGCGTCGATTGTCTCAATCGCATCCTTGCCCTCCGGAATAAGGGTGCGCCAATGCTCGACCTCCGGTTGTTGGAGGTCGGCTACCATGACTCTCCCGAAAGGCGCTTTCCAGTTGGTCTGGATATACAAATGTCCCGCTTCCGCTTGAGCCATGAACTGCGCATTTATACCGCTGACTACCGGCTTTGTGGGGGAGGCGTTTTTCAGATCCTTCACATAGAGGTCGATTGGACCCGAGGCACCGTGAAGCACGCTGATGAGTAGCGTGGCGCCATCTTCCGAGACGTTCGCGAGCATGATCATCTCTGGACCGAGATTGGAGCCAAAGATCAATTGGTCAGATCCCGCTGGTCCACCAAACTTGTGTTCATACAGGCGTGGCCCGCCATCCATCTTGATGTAGAAGAATGCAGACTCGTCCGGCATCATCGGCAGGCTCCAATAGATATAACGTGCCTCGGGAAGGACATCAGGCAGGTCTTTGCGAGAGTCCATTTGGAAGAAATGGATGCTGACCTGGTCACGGCCACCGCGCCGGACGGCGTATGCGACCAGTTTCCCATCTTTAGAGACGTTCAGCAGATCGATCGTGTCGGAATGATCTGCGCTCCAAGTGCTGGGATCAATCAACAATTCTTCTTTTCCCGTCTTGGCGTCCTGCACGTAGAGAGCCGGGATTTGATGGCCGGGATCCTTCTTCAAAACGAAATATCGGCCGGCGCGGTAGATAACACGTTGTGGTTGTTCGATGTTGGAGAGCTGAAGAACATCCTTGCGAAGGCCGGGAAGGTCAGAGCGATGGTCCAACAGTGAGGCCGTGTACGCCTGTTCGTGCTTGATCCATGAGCGCGTCTCCGGACTCGACGAGTCCTCGAGCCACTGGTAGGGATCGGAGACGACAACGCTATGAATAGTGTCCTTGGTGTCTTCTGCGACCGACTTGGGCGGAGCGGATAGCGTCGCGACCTGGGCCGAACACAGCGCCGCCAACACGCATGTGAAAACCAAAAATGATTTCCAGAAATACGATTTCAGGCATGAGCGGTTCAAGCCGTACCTCCAGGGGAGAGCAGGAATACCGTCCAAAAACCAAGGAGCGTGCGGCAAAGTTTACCGTACGCTCCTTCCGGGGGGAGTTAGAACTGAAGTTTCAACGCGAACTGCAGGGATCTCGGCGCGCCAATCTGGTAGAGACTGCTGAATCCACCATCGGCACCACCTGTCCCCAAGCTGTTAGAAAGAACCTGCGTTGAATAACCGAAATTCGGGCTGTTGAGATGGTTGGTGCCATCCGACTGCGCACCCGGATCACCAAAGTTCGAGTGATTGAAGAGGTTGAACGCTTCCGCACGGAACAACAGGTTCAGTCTTTCGGTCAGCTTGAAGGTCCGGCGAACCGCCATGTCCTCCTGCCAGGCGCCGAAGCCACGCAGTTTATTGCGAGGCAGGTCGCCCTGCGTGAAGGAATCCGAAGGCGTTGAAAATGCCGCCGCATTGAATATCTTGCCGCCCGGATACTGGGAACCATGGAGATAGAAAGGCTGCCCGGGGACGATGTTCGGTCGCTGGTTTCCGGCATCTGCGTTCCACCACAGACCGAAGGCGGGAAGCACACCCGTGGTGACGTTTACGGGAACCGATGAGTTCGCCCGGAACAGACTGTCGATTGCCCAGCCGCTGGTCAGGCCCTTCAGCAGTGCACTTCGCTGGGCGGTAGGTATGTCATAGCTTACTGCGGCAGAGAAGTTGTGCCGCATGTCGAAATCGGAATTGCCCCGATCGAGGTTAGGACTGTAAACCGTATAGTAGGGATTCGGAAGATTAACGCTTGACCCGTTGTCGATCGCATGCGACCAGGTATAGGAAGCGATGACTTGAAGTCCCTGCCATGGGCGCTGCCTAAACTGGGTTTGCAAAGCATTGTAGTTAGACCAGCCGTCATTTGTGACCACGTCCAAGTAGCTGAAGGCTGCATTTCCGCCCATGTCGGGAGTTAACATTTCCCGGCGAAGCAAATCGTTACTCTTGTTTCCTACGTAGCTGACCGTCAAAGAGCGCGATGACCCGAGTGATTGCTCAGCCGTCACATTCCACTGATACACTCTCGGATCCTTCAGATGCGGATCAAACGCGAACATGAAGGCCGACACAGGAGTATCTGTGAACGGAGGTGCTGTGCCATCGGCCGGACTGATCGGGAATGTGTACGTTCCGAAGCCGCTGCTGACTCCATATAGATACTTCGTCCGTCCGTAAGGGAAGCCCAAGGTTCCCTGTGCTCCCTGCTGATTGCCCAATCCGTAGAAGAGTCCCCAGCCGCCACGGAGAACCAGTTCCCTTCCGGCAGTATTCCGTACCGTGTAGGCGACACCGAGCCGCGGGGCGAAGTTCTTCTTGTTCGGCTGCCACAGAGGGGTCCCCTTCGGGGCTACTTGAACATTAGCCGGATCGTTCAGATTGAGCACGGTATAAAACGGGTGCCCGCTATTTTCCGATGGCGGCGGGTCATAGTCCCAGCGGAGCCCATAGGTAAAAGTCAGCCTGCTGGTTGCCCTCCAGTCATCCTGCGCGTAGAAAGAGAGATTGGTAAATATCGGCCGAAGCTCTGAAGTATCGTACCCGTCGATCGAGGCGTAGTAGATATTGCCTTGAGCGAGGTCCGCGAAAGAGGTCGCGACATAGCCGATATCCCACGGACGATACCCATTGGTTGGAGACAGACGGCGGTAATCCACGCCGAACTTCATGTTGTGATTGGCTTTGGAAAAGCTAACGGAGTCAACGATGTTGAACTGCCGCTGATGGTTTGTCGCGTCGTTGCCGACATACCACCCCGTGCTTCCGTCGAACATATAGAGGCTGAACACGGAGTTCTTGATGTTGTAGTTGGGATTGGTCGAGAACAGATAAGCATCCGATGGCGCCACTGCACCGGCAAAGTCCGTGGGCGTAACCACAGTCGCACCCTTCGCCTGGCTCAAGTTGACGCGAAGATCGTTCACCAGGCGGTTGTTAAATACGTAGGTAGCGCCGCCCGTAATCGTTGCAACGTTCGAAATCGTAGTGCTCAGCGTTGATCTTGAATAGAAGTCAAACGCTCCATGTTGCGAACCGTTCGATGGACCGTCGTCTCCCCTAAGGAAGACGGTTAGCTTGGGTGTGACGTTGTAGTCCAGCCTCAGACTCGTTGCATTGAGGGTGGAGGGATTGGAGAACGTCATGATGGCATCCGCCGTGTAAACACCCGGCACATCATTTTTCGTAGGCAACGGATAGGCGTTAAACAATGGCTGAACCGCCGCAATGGCGTTCTGCCGAGCGTAGGTGGACGGAACGATTTCGGTGCGCGTAAATGGTACCCTCAGCCGCAATCCTTCATACGAGAAGAAGAAGAACAGCTTGTTCTTGATGATCGGGCCACCCAGGGTTCCGCCGAAGTCGTTCTGCTTTTCGGCCGGCTTAGCGAGATGATTCACCCGGGCGAAGTAGTCCCTCGAATCGAACACATCATTTCGGAGGTACTCAAAAAGGCTTCCGTGCAGGTTGTTGGTTCCCGACTTGGTCACAATCGAGAGTTGTGCGCCGGGGGTCCGGCCGTATTCCGGGGCAAACGTCGACGTTTGGATCTTGTATTCCTGCAGCGCGTCCACAGACACCATGTTGTTGTAGCCGCCGTTGTTGCTGGTCGCCTGGGCGGCGCCGGCGCCGGCTGCGCCGAGATATACGTTGCTGCCCTGCGTGATGCCCACGTTGGCACTCACGCCGTCGATCGAGAAGTAGTTCGCGTCTGTGCGCTGGCCATCGACGCTAAACTGGCCGATGCCACTGTAATAAGACTTCGCCGTGACGCTTCCAGGAGTGAGGTCGATGAGTGCCTGGAAGCTACGTCCGTTCAATGGCATGTTCTCGATGAAGGAACGTGAAACTTCGGTGGAGACGGAACTGGATGTGTCAACCTCTTGGGCCGATGCATTGACGTTCACCGTCTCCGAACTTGCCCCGAGCGCAAGCGATATATTCTCCGAGAGCCGATCCTGCACGTGCACTTCCACATTCAACACGCTCTCCTTGAAACCCGCTGCTGTTACCGAGATCTTGTAATTGCTGGGACGAAGACTGGGAAAGTAGTAGTTTCCAGTTCCATTCGTCTTCGCTGCAACCGTAACACCCGTAGCGGTATTGGTGATCTTCACATCCGCACCGGGAACAGCCGCTCCCTGGGGATCTCGGACCTGGCCTGCGATGCTTCCGGTCTCAGTCTGTCCCAACAGCACCGGAGGCAAGCACAAACACACGAATAGAAACAGCAATAGTGAGAGTAATTCGGCGGATCGCTTCACTTCTCCTCCTGTGCACTGACAACTGGGTTAACAGAGTTCGAAAGCTCCACACCACGCGTGGGCCCTGAATGGGGATTGCGGGAATCCTACACCCGGGTTGGCATCGGTAAAGAGCCAGAAGTTGACGCGATGATGGGTCCAGAGCACGCGACTGTTTCCGAGTTGGCGACACCGAATTCTCAAACCGAAAATGCGAAAAGCTATTCTTACAGTCTGTCTCGATTTTCATTGGCTACGGAGGAAACTTCGCGGCAGAGTTAAGGGGAGCAGTGCTTAACTGGTAGAACTGGCACGTTGGTCGAGGCGCGTGTTTCTATTCCGATCCAACAACTTGAAGAACCAATACAACGGTATTGAAAGGGCGAGCAGAATGAGTCCTGAAAGCGCGTGCTTGAAGTCAGAGATGATCGTGTTCCCCACGATCCAGAGAGTAGCACAGACAAAAAGCGACGGTGCGATCGGATACCACGGACAGCGATACGGACGCGGAAGCTGTGGTTCTCTCACCCTGAGTACAATGACGGCCAGCACCGATAGGCCATAGAAGATCCACGCCGTGAAAATCACCGCAGTAAACAGTTCCTGGAAGGTTCCCAGCAGCGTGAGAATCGCCGCCCAAATCCCATGCGCGATCAGTGCGGTCACCGGCGTGTGATATTTCTTGTTAACGCGCCCGAATACTCGGAAGAAGAGTCCGTCATTCGCCATGGCGAGTGTCGCGCGCGGCGTAGCGAAGGTCGAACCGTTGATGGCTCCGAGGATCGAAAGAGAAATCAGTACGGTCAGAACCATTGCGGCTTTGCTGCCCCACGCCGTAGAGACCGCGATAGCCGCAACGTGATCACTGGAACGAATTGCGGCGGGGTTCAACACCGAATAATAAGCGACGTTGGCGAGTACGTAGATGCTCATGCACGCGAGAGTGCCCAAGATAAGGCTCGCCGGAATGTTTCGAGTCGGGTTCTTAACCTCGCCTGCCACGAATGACAACGTATGCCAGCCATCGTAGGCCCAAAGGACCGCAATCAACGCTATTCCAAACGCCGAAAACTTAAATTGTCCTGGAGTCGGCCAGAAACTGCCCGTCAGGTTCGTCCAGTGCCCATGCAGGAACAGGAAGACCGTCATGACCAGGAGGCCACCGAATTTGATCGATGTAAGAACGTTCTGAACCCACTTGCCGAGCGTCACGCCAAGACAATTAATGGTCGTGAAGAACAGGAGAACCGCAACCTGGAAGACCTTCTGTTGAACCAAGGAAAGGTGCGCGACACTTGCGACATAAGTTCCCGCGCCCACGGCCATGGTTGCGACACTTCCGCTGTTGATGATGGCCAGCCCCATCCAGCCATAGACAAAACCGGCGAAACGGCCGTAGGCCCTCTCAATGTATATATAAAGGCCGCCGGCGTTCGGAAGGCTCGCGCCCAATTCGGCCAATGCCAAACCACCGAGGACGCTGAGAAAACCTCCGACCAGCCATACCGCAATCACGGCTGACAGGGGCGGGACCTCGCGTGCAATACTCCCGGGCACGAGGAAGATCCCGGAACCGATGATGACGCCCATCACCAGTGCGGCAGAGTCCAGCATTCCAAGCTGCCGGAGCAGCGCTCCTGACGTTTCCTGGATGCGTGACTTGTCTTGGTTCGGTTCCATTTTGACCTCGGCGGTGGGTCCGCGCACGCTCTTGTCCAGCAGTATCAGTTACGGTCGAACACAACTTCTCCGCCAGCAATCGTCATGTCGACTTTCACTTGCGCAATGTCTTCGGCAGGTATATTGAAGATGTCTTTCGATAGCACGGCCATATCAGCGAGCTTACCGGGCTCGAGTGAGCCCTTTACGTGGTCCTGGAAGGAGGCGAATGCTGAGCCTACGGTATATGCGTGTACCGCCTCTTTGACGGAGATCTTCTGTTCCGGCACCCAACCTTCTGGATGACTCCCGTCGATTGGCCTGCGCGTTGTCGCTGCGTGGATCCCGGCAAGCGGATCAATTGGCGCTACCCACCAGTCTGAGCCAAAAGCCAGGCGGACACCTGCGTCCAGCAGCGACCGCGTTGGCCATGCCCCCTTAGCCCGTTCAGCACCGATCCGGCCACAGGCCCAACGGCCATCGTCGATGCAGTGGTATGGCTGCATGGAGGCAACTACGCGCATCTTCGAGAAGCGGGCGAAGTCGGGCGGATGGACATGCTGGGCATGCTCGATCCGGAATCTCCGATCACGCGGTCCGTTCGACGACTCGATCCTTTCGAAGAAATCCAGGATCATCTTGATCCCGCGATCACCGATGGCATGAATTGCCAACTGCAAGCCGGCCGAATCGCCCCCGAGCATCGTCGCGTACATTCCGTTCGGATCAGTCAATTCATCGCTAGGTCCGCCGCAATTTTCGGGATTGTCGGTATAGGGTTGAAGAAACCAGGCGGTGCTGGAGCCAAGCGATCCATCTGCGAACCCTTTCAGACCGCCTATCTGCAGGGTTTCGTTACCGAATGCCGCAAGGACCCCAATGTTCGCCAATATTTTCCACAGTGGTAATGGAGTGTGCAGAGCTACACGAATCTTGAGATCACCATTCTTATGTAGTCGCTGGTAAGACTGAAACAGATCGATGGTCCGCTGCTGGATAATCGGTACGACGAATCCCATGTCCTGAACGCTGGTCACGCCAAACCGAAACGCGTGCGCTTGTGCTGCCTGCAACGAGGTCATCATCTGCCGGATCGTGAGCGGTGGAATCGCTCGTTCGATCAGGCTCTTGGCGGAATCGATGAAGATGCCATTGGGCCTGCCATCTGGATGTCGCCCGATGACTCCGCCAGCCATGTCGGGAGTGTTTCGATCCACCCTGCCCAGCTTCATGGCCACGGAATTCGCCAGCATCGTGTGGGCGTCCACTTGATTCACGAATACGGGATTGTCCGGGGTAACGTCGTCGATCAGTTCGTGCGTCGGCAGGCCCGGCGGCGTCCAAGCCTGCGGATCCCACTCACCCAGCAGGATCCACTCTCCTTTGGCGATTCCTTGTGCGAACTTGGCGATGCGGTCGCGAAATTCTTCCTTACTCTTTGCCGACCGGAGTTGCACGCTCGTAAGCGAGGCTCCACCGTAGTAAAAGTGCACATGCGCATCGTTGAATCCAGGGACCACGCGCCGTCCGTGCAGTTGGATCACCCGCGTACTCCCACTTCGCAACCCATCGATATCCGCACCACTTCCAACTGCGACGATCTTGCTGCCGGAAATCGCAATGGCTTCAACTTCTGGTTGTGCGGGGTTTTCCGTCCAGATCCTGCCGCCGGTCAAGATGAGGTCAACGCCAGCGTTTTGTTTTCCCATGCGCTCTCCAAAGTCGCGAACTAATGTCTTCGTCCACCTTAGAACTTCAGTGCTCGTGAGTCGCAATTCACATTGTCGTTCTGATAGCGGGACTAATGGTATACGGTCGCGGTAATGGTCGCGTCAATGCGTGGATGGGGTAAAGAGCCAGAAGTCAGTGATACGATGGGTCCAGAAGAGGGTGGCTTATGCGGATATTGGAAGGCATTTGGCTGGACCGCGACGCGAAGCTGACGCTGCAAGAGCAACTAGTGCGCCAGATCAAACAGTACGTCCAGCAGGGCCGCTTGTCGCCCGGTGAGGCAATGCCGTCCTCGCGCGAACTCGCACACGAATTGAAGCTATCTCGGAATACGGTGGTATATGCCTATGATCGTTTGGAAGCAGAGGGATACCTGGAGGTTCAGGCCAGATCGGGAGTCTTCATAAGTCCATCGATCCTGCTGTCCCCACATTCGAAATGGCCTGAAAAAGCAAAGGCAGCCCCTCAGAGACGGCAACCCCGTCCCGCGGCGATGCGATTGCCCGCTCCCTTTCGGCCGTGTCAGCCGGACGTCAATCTCTTTCCACTTCCAATCTGGAACCGTTTCCGCGGGCGAGTCCTTCGGCACCAGGGGCGAGCGCTACTGCATTACCAGGCGGCCTGCATCTCAGGAGTGCCGGCATTGCGCGAGACGCTCGCTTCTTACCTTCGCGACAGCAGAGGCGTTCAGTGCGACTGGCGTCAGGTTGTCATCACCTCGGGGTCACAACAGGCACTGTTCATTCTGGCTAAGATACTTCTCAACTCCGGAGACCGCGTCTATCTCGAGGACCCCGGATATGTGGAGGCACGGTTGGCGTGGCACAGCGCCGGTGCACGAATTCACCCCGGCGTCGTCGACGAAGAAGGGCTGACGCTGCCGACGGGACACATGGATGAGTTTTCACTGGCCTATATGACCCCTTCGCGACAGTTCCCGACCGGGATCTCGATGTCTCTCCCACGACGACTGGCCTGGATCGACTTCGCCGCGCGCACCCGAACCTGGATCATTGAGGACGATTATGATTCCGAACTGCGGTATCACGCGCAGCCGCTCCCCAGTCTCCAAAGCCTCGATCGGAATAACCGGGTCATCTACGTGGGAACGTTCAGTAAGCTGCTATTCCCGTCCCTGCGCCTGGGATACGTTGTCGTACCGGAGAAACTGCTGGATGCCTTCGAAGAGATAAAGCACCTGATTGATGATCATCTGCCACTCGTCGATCAGGCGACGCTCGCAGTATTTCTCGAAAGCGGCGCCTTCTTTTCTCACATTCGGCGATGCCGTCGAGTTTATGCAGAGCGTCAATCGATGTTTCTCGACATGTTTCGAAAATCGGATCTCCCATTCGACTTCCGCCATGTCGATGGTGGAATGAACCTGATCGGGCATCTTCCGCCGGGAACAGACGACGCGAAGTGGTCGGAAAAATTACGTGCAGCCGAATTCGATGTCCCACCCATTTCACATTACTCGATCAAGCATGGGGACCCCGGACTGATCTTCGGGTTCACAGCCTTTGACGCCAACACAATCCGTTCGTCATTTGACCGAATGACGAAGGTATTGCGCTCCGTCTCTTAGAAGGATCTGGGCAAGGCCCTTCACGTCGAAAGAACCGCTCACTTCTCTTCCCGATCACTGTTATAGCGGCGTACGAGGGATGCGAGTTCTCGAAGTGAGGGATCGGGGCTTTGTTCGAGACGCGTGCACACTGCCATTGCGTCTTTCTTGGGTTCGTCTTGTCCGAGCTTGAACTTTCCTTCCATCCTTTCGATCTCCAGTTCAAATCCGGAAATCGAGGGTAACCGGCGAGTGATGTCAGAGTAAGGGACATCCGTCATCTTCCACCCGTTCGGAAACTCAGACTCAAAGCGGTTCGTCAGAACGCCAACCCAATGCTCCAATTCGCTTTCAGTCTGCAACCGAATCCGCCCGTAACAATGCACTGCCGTGTAGTAGTAGGTCGACGGCATATCACGGTTGGGATACCAAGAACCGGAAACGAAACTGTATGGGCCTTGAAAGATTGCGAGGGTTGGCGTATCGACATTCTTCAATATCCGCGAATGCTCGTTAGCCCGGGCAATGTGGCCGACGAGCGTGCCATTCGATCCCCGGGAACGATCGAGCAAGAGAGGCAAATTCGTCGCGAGCGGGCCGTCCGCACCATTATTTATAAGCAGGGCCCAGGGATAGGCATCGATAAATGCGAACAGTTCTTCGCAACTATGAGGTTTCCAGCAAGGGCGAACAAACATCGCTGCTCCGAGTCATTCTTGAAATACAGGGGAGATTACGAAGAATAATGTCCTGTTAACTGGTCCACGTAAAGGTCCAGAAGATGAATTGGCGATGGTTCCAGCGCCTGGCAGCTGAGGGGGATTTCGGCTCTGTACACCGATTAGCTTCAGCGAGGCTCGAGTGGCAATGAAAACGAAAACACAGACCCCCGCCCGAGTTGGCTCACGAGACTGATCGTCCCCCCGTGTGCTTCGACGAGCGCCTTGGCTATCGCAAGCCCCATTCCCGTCCCTTGAATTGTCGAGCGTCGTCCGCGACCGCGATAAAACTTGTCGAAGATCATGCTTTGGTCAATTGCCTCGATGCCGGGACCCTGGTCAGCAACGCTGGTCACGAGCTTTCGTTTCTGTACTTCGCTCGTGATCGTGATTCTTGTTCCCTCCGGCGAGTACTTCGCTGCATTGTCCAGGAGTTGCGAGAGCACCTCGCTGATGCGGCGCAAATCCATATTCACCGCAGGAAGTGAACTTTCGGCAACAACTGTGACCGCATGCTTCGAGATTGCATTCTTCGAAGCCGCCACGGCCGCATCTATGGCTTCGGTTATGTGGCACGGCTCACGTTGGAGTTCAACGGCGCCGGCATCCAGTTGTGCCATTTCCGCCGCTTCGCCCACGAGACGATTCAGCCGATCGCTCTCCTCGTTAATGACGGTCAGGAGCTCACGGCGTGCGTCTTCTCCAAGGTCTGTGTCTCCCAGTAGAGCCTCTGCTGACGCCTTAATTGAGGTCAGAGGTGTTCTGAAATCATGCGTTACCGAATCAAGCAGGACGGATCGCAGCCGTTCACTTTCGCGATTTGCTTCAGCGTGTGCGAGTTTCTCGACTGCCCCCGCTCTTTCGATCGAGATTGCCACCAGGCTGCCAACGGCGTCCAACGTCTGGCGCTCGAGATCGGCCCCGACAATCCCGAGAGCTCCGACACTTCGAACACCAACCCGCAATGGAATGATCAGCGCGCCGCGACTGGACTCTGATGAAGGCTCCCCTCGATCCGCAACCAGTTTCAAGTCGTCCTCGCCAATCAAACCCTGGGCAGCTATGTCGGAGTAGTAAACCTTCCTTCTCTCCGGAAGAAACACTCCGACCGCGGTAGCTGAAAATGTTGAAGCGATGTTCTGGGGAATACTGTTAACCAGGGTAAGCACATTTTCTGCGGTGAGCATCTGCTGACTGAACGTGTAGAGGTGTTCCAATTCCTCCCTGCGACGGTTGGCGGTCTGGGCTTCGCGTCGCGCGCGTTCCGCAAGCTCGCTGGCAATAACGGCGGTTATCAGGAACGTCCCTAGTGCTACCCAGTTCTGAGGATCCGAAATGGTTAAAGTGCCAACTGGTGGGAAGAAGAAGAAGTTGTAAGCAATCGTTGCGAGGATCGAAATTGCGACAGCATATCTGAGACCCCATGCGGCGGAAATGACAAGTACAGCAAGAAGAAGTGTGAATCCCACCGTTGTCGGATTCAGGTGTATGAAGTACCTGTAAACCACGACTATGATGGCGATGATGAGCACGCCCAGCGTAAAGCGCAGTGGCGAACTACGGCGTGGTTTCATTGCGCAGATTGTACCCGATTCGACAAGCTGCGATCCTTTGGCGACAATATGCCGAATGCAAAAGACACCGGAACAGTGGCTGGAAGAAACCACGCCCTCCAAGAAACGTGGGCTCTTTAAACTTTTTCTTGGCTACGCTCCTGGTGTGGGCAAAACCTACAATATGCTCAGCGAGGGCATCCGCCGCCACAGCCGTGGCGAGGACGTCGTCGTTGGTGTCGTTGAAACCCACGGTCGGGCTGGCATTGCAGACTTGGTCAAGCGCCTTGAGATCGTCCCCCGGAAGCAACTGGAGTACAAGGGAGCCACATTCGACGAAATGGATGTGGACGTAATTCTGGCGCGCAAGCCTCAAGTCGCGCTCGTCGATGAACTGGCGCATACCAACATTGATGGCAGTAAGCACCGGAAGCGATACGAAGACGTTCTCGAGTTACTTGATTCCAACATCGATGTGATATCCACGATGAATGTCCAGCACGTTGAGAGTGTTACTCCTCTCGTGGGCCGCATCACGGGAGTTGTCGTGCGCGAGACTGTGCCGGATTGGGTGATGCAGCGTGTCGATGAGGTAGTTCTCACCGACTTGACGCCGCAGGCACTGCAGAACCGGATGAAGCGTGGGGATATCTATCCGGTGGATCGAGCGGAACGGGCGCTGGCGAACTTCTTCCGCCCCGGCAACTTGATCGCGCTCCGTGAAATTGCTTTACAACAAGTGAGCCAGGTTGTGGATCGCAGCCTTGAGTCCTACCTTGAAAAAGAACATGTAGAGCAACGAGCGCCGATAACGGAGAGGTTCGCAGTATGTATCAGTTCGAATCCGGCGGCTCAGTACTTGATGGGCCGGGCAGCACGGATGGCGCAACGGATTGGTGCTGAGTTCTACGTGATCTACATCGATATCGGCGTCGATGACACTCCCGATAATCGTCGTACGCTCAGTGAAAACATCCGGTTCGCCGAGAATCTTGGTGCGCAGATCATAAAGACAAAGGGTGGGAACGTCGCGGAAGAGGTTGCAAAGATTGTGAAGGAAAAGCACATTACGCAAGTTGTGTTTGGCCGTTCAGCAGTGAAAGGATGGAAAAGGTACCTGTACTGGTCGGCAATCCACAGGTTTCTCCGAGACGCGCCCGCCGTTGACGTTCACATAGTAACGCAGGAGCCTCGCTAGATATGGTTGAGAGTTCTGGCCGTCGCAACATCCTCGTGGTTGATGATGAGACCCAGATTACACGCGTGCTGAGAACCACGCTGTCCGGCCATGGGTATACGGTGAGAACGGCCGGGGATGGCGACGAGGCACTCGAAGTAATGCGGGCCTGGTCTCCCGACCTGGTCGTGACGGATCTTTCGATGCCGAACATGGGGGGATTGGAACTGTGCCGGCGCATCCGGGCAAAATCGCAGATCCCGATCATCGTGTTGTCGGTTCGCGGCGAGGAAAAAGTCAAAGTCGAAGCCCTGGATGCGGGGGCCGACGATTACGTGACGAAACCCTTCAACATGAACGAACTGATGGCGCGGGTTCGCGCGGGGTTGCGCCGGGCGGGAATGCCTCAGCCGAGTACGGAGCAAACCACGATTGACGTAGGACATTTCCATATCGATTTTTCCACGCGGCAGGTGCTGGTGCGCGATCGCGAAGTGCGGCTGACGCCCAAGGAATTCGAACTCCTCACCTACCTGGCAAACCATCCCAACAAGGTGATTACCCATCGCGCTTTGCTCAATGCAGTGTGGGGCGCTAACAGCACGGAACAGCCGGAATATCTGCGCGTGTTCATCAATCACCTCCGTAAAAAACTTGATCTCGAAAACGAATCGGCGAAGTACATCGTGACGGAACCATGGGTTGGCTATCGCTTCGAACCGGGCGAAGAACTGGCTTGATTCCCCGCATCGCGCATCTTCACGAACGCTAATCCGGCAAAGTGAAAAGAATCACTGGTTCGGTGCACGCGCTGGTTTTTGCAGTAAGCCTCGCCATTTGTCTGTTTTGATTTGACGAACTTTCCCGCAGAGGTTCCTTGACCAGGCAGCGCACATCTTAATGAAGATTTTATGAACCCTTTATTCGCTCTTTAGAGCGAGTCATCTCTAATCGACTAGGAGCAAGCGAGCGAAGCAGACATAAGCCAAGGAGAAGAGGATGGTAGCAGCGACGATCGTCGGAATCTCGATGATGGCCGTTGCGTTCATGGCTGTCTTCTTCGTGGGGATATGCACTGACGGCAGCCGGATCAAGGTGTGTGAGGTCCTTAAAGTTGACACAGAACGATCCGCACCTTCAGACACTCTGTGGAAGGTCGAGCCAGAATCACCCAGAGTCGACTCGGATGTGAGCTATTCCGCAAACAATGTCCTTACGATGCCCACATCTCGAGCACATGATCGGAGCACACACGCTCGCCCCCGTAAGCCTGCCTGAGCGGCAATTGTTTTATCGAACGTTTTGGCACGAAAGAAACGATGAAAGTATCTCGGCAGCTCACCAGGTCTCCAGCGAAATATGCATTTGGTGCCATCTTCTTCGTGGCTCTAGTCGCACATTCCTTCGCGCAGGAAACAGTTTTCAATGTTCCGAGCGGCGATATTCTCGACAAAGGAAAGGTATACACCGAGTTCGACTTTTCGTATCGCCCTGATGATGCATTCACAACCTACACTCCACGCGTCGTTGTTGGATTCGGGAAGCGCTTCGAGGCTGGGGTCAACATCAACGGACTCGTCGACCCCGGTCCGAGCCATACCACGATCACGCCCGCGCTTAAGTGGAAGCTTTACGACAGTGAGAAGAACGGTATTGCGTTCCTGGTTGGGGATAACCTGTTCATCCCCATGCAGAACAAAACGTTCGATGTGGGAACCTGGACTTATGCCGAGTTCGTGAAGACGTTCAAGACCAAGACACGCGCGACGTTTGGCGGTTATTACGCAAGTGCAAACGTCTTCGATGTAGCGCAGCGCGGAGGTGGCCAATTCGCGGTGGAGCAGAGTATCGGCAAGAAGTTCATTATTGCGGCAGATTGGTTCACCGGGAAGCACGGAGCGGGTTACCTGACGCCCGGCCTCATTCTGAAGCTTACGCCCAAGCTAACCTGGTATGCCGCCTACCAACTGGGCAACACAGGCCTGACCAACGGAAATCACCAGTTCCTGACTGAACTTGGGTGGAATATCAATTAGCGAAATGGCCAAGGATTTTGTTTTATCGGCCGATTCAGCGGCTGACCCGGTGCCGAGGACGCAAGCAAGAACCGTGCTGTCTGTGGACCCTGGAGAGTAAACGTGCAAGATCTACTTTGGATAGTACTGACGGTCGCATTCTTCGTCCTGTCGATTGGGTATGTCCACTTCTGCGATCGCATGAAGTGAGGAGACAGATATGAGCCTCGAAACCATGATCATGCTCGCACTTTGTGCTTTGACGGGCGCTTACCTCGTGTACGCGCTCTTGCGCCCGGAGAAATTCTGAATGACGGCCAACGGATGGTTTCAAATTTTGCTGTTTCTCTCCCTGGTGCTCGCCGTAACCAAGCCGCTCGGCGCATTCATGACTCGCGTGTTCAACCGCGAGCGAACGTTCATGGATCCCGCGCTGCGTCCAATAGAGAAGCTGTTCTATCGCGTGACGCGTGTCGATGAAGATCGCGAGATGCGCTGGACGGAGTATGCGGCCGCGATGTTGTTGTTCAGCGTCGTGTCAATGCTCGTGCTTTACGCAATAGAGCGCCTGCAGTTCTATCTGCCCTTCAATCCACAGCATTTTGGGGCTGTGACTTCCGCGCTCGCGTTTAACACGGCGGCATCGTTCACGACGAACACGAACTGGCAGAACTATAGCGGGGAAGCCACCATGAGCTACTTCACTCAGATGGCCGGTCTCGCGTACCACAACTTCATGTCGGCTGCGGTAGGCATCATCCTCGCGATCGCGTTCATTCGTGGCATCGCGCGCCGTCAGATGAAGACCATCGGTAATTTCTGGGTCGATCTCGTACGCTGCTGCCTCTGGATTCTGTTGCCGCTTTGCGTGGTTGGTGCGCTCGTTCTTGTTTCACAGGGAGTCGTGCAGAACCTCAGGCCGTATGACACTGTGAAACTTGTTCAACCGATGCAGGCACAGAAGACGGATGCCGATGGTAAGCCAATGGTCGGCCCGGACGGTAACCCTGTCATGAAAACCGTAAAGGATCAGACCATTGCTCAAGGTCCTGTAGCTTCGCAGGAGATCATCAAGGAACTTGGCACCAACGGCGGCGGTTTCTTCAATGCGAACAGTGCGCACCCGTTTGAAAATCCCACGCCATTCACGAACCTGTTTGAACTGGTTTCAATATTCGCGATTGGCAGCGGATTGACGTACACGCTGGGAAGAATGACGGGATCGCAAAAGCACGGTTGGGCAGTTTGGTCCGCCATGGCGATTCTCTTCCTGGTGGGAGTGTCGGTAGCTTACTGGGCGGAAGCGCAGGGCAATCCCCTTCTAACCGAAACCGATCAACACGTGAGCGCCCTGCAGGCCGGCGGAAATATGGAAGGCAAAGAGGTCCGCTTTGGCATCGCCAACAGTGCGCTCTGGGCCACTGTTACTACGGACGCGAGCTGCGGGGCCATCAATAGCTGGCATGACTCGTTCACCCCGATTGGCGGCATGGTACCTCTGGTCAACATCATGCTGAGCGAGGTGATCTTCGGCGGAGTGGGCGCCGGCATGTATGGAATGCTGATTTATATCGTGCTCGCCGTCTTCATCGCCGGACTCATGGTAGGACGAACGCCGGAGTATCTCGGAAAGAAAATCGAGTCCTATGACGTAAAAATGGCAATGCTGGTCACGCTGGTGTTTCCAGTCGTGATTCTCGTCTTCTCGGCGATCTCGGTGGTGAAGGGCTTCGGCACATCGAGCATATTGAATCCGGGGCCGCACGGGCTGACGGAAATCTTGTATGCGTTTACGTCGCAGGCCGGCAATAACGGCTCCGCATTTGCCGGGCTAACAACGAACACGCTCTGGTACAACGTCGCGGGCGGGATCACGATGCTGGTCGGCCGCTTCCTGATGATCATTCCGATGCTGGCAATCGCCGGCAATCTCGCGGAAAAGAGGTACGTTCCGCCATCTTCAGGAACATTCCCGGTGACCACACCGTTATTCACAGTACTGCTGATAGGCACGATTGTGATCATCGGCGCACTTACATTCTTCCCGGCCCTTAGCCTTGGACCCATCTTGGAGCACCTGCTCATGGCGGCTGGGAAGACCTTCTAGAGGATTCATATGGCACCCACAACGCAACCACCAATTCTGGCGAACGTCGCAACATTTCGGGTTGGCCACTCGCCCATGAAGCCCTCACAGAAGAAGGCAATCTGGGAATGGAAGATCGTCCGGCGCGCGATTCTCGACGCGTTCGTAAAGCTGAATCCGCGAAAGATGATGGGCAACCCGGTCATGTTCGTCGTTGAAATTGGAAGTGTGATCACCACCACACTTCTGTTCAGGGGTGGACCTGCATTCATCTTCGATTTGCAGATAACGCTTTGGCTGTGGTTTACGGTATTGTTTGCAAATTTCGCGGAAGCTATGGCGGAAGGACGCGGCAAAGCGCAGGCAGATACGCTCCGACGAGCCCGCTCGGAAACAATAGCGAACCGAATTCTTGCGAACGGTCAGGTAGAGCGTGTCCCGAGTTCGAAGCTGAAAGCAAACGATCTTTGCTACGTCTCGGCAGGAGAGTTCATTCCTTCTGACGGCGAAATCATCGAGGGCGTGGCGTCAGTCGATGAATCCGCAATTACGGGAGAATCTGCGCCGGTAATTCGCGAGGCCGGCGGGGATCGTTCAGCCGTGACCGGCGGAACTCGTGTGCTGTCGGATCGAATCAAGGTGAAGATCACCTCTAACCCTGGTGAGACCTTTTTGGACCGCATGATCGCGCTGGTGGAAGGCGCCGAACGACAGAAAACACCGAACGAAATCGCACTCAACATTCTGCTGGCCGGTTTAACAATCATCTTTCTGCTGGCCGTGGTAACACTTCAGCCATTCGCAATCTATTCAGGGTCACCACAGACGGTATTCGTGTTGGTTTCGCTGCTCGTCTGCCTGATTCCGACCACAATTGGAGGGTTGCTTTCCGCAATTGGAATCGCCGGAATGGATCGATTGATTCAGCATAACGTGCTGGCCACGTCCGGACGCGCCGTGGAAGCTGCTGGCGACGTGAATACGTTGTTGTTGGACAAAACTGGGACCATCACTCTCGGTAACCGGCAGGCGTCACGGTTCATTCCGGCGCCGGGCGTCACCGAACAGGAACTGGCGGATGCCGCGCAGCTTTCGTCCTTGGCCGACGAAACTCCCGAGGGTCGCTCGATCGTGGTTCTCGCAAAGGACAAGTACGGTCTGCGCGGCCGGGAATTGGGGGCACACGAAGCCCACTTCGTCCCGTTCAGCGCACAAAGCCGCATGTCCGGCGTTGATCTGAACGGGTTCGAGATTCGGAAAGGTGCGACCGACGCCATTGCAGCTTACGTCTCCCAAAACGGCGGCGCAACGCCCGAGGACCTACGGGCAACGGTCGAGGAAATTTCTCGCGCGGGTGGTACCCCGTTGGTCGTTGCTGAAAGAAAGCGTGGCGCCCTTGGGGTAATCGAGTTGAAAGACATTGTCAAAGGTGGAATGCGGGACCGGTTCGATCAGCTTCGTGCGATCGGGATTCGAACGGTCATGATCACCGGGGACAATCCGCTGACCGCCGCGGCAATCGCGCGTGAAGCTGGCGTGGATGATTTCCTTGCCCAGGCAACCCCCAAGGACAAAATGGAGCTGATCAAAAAAGAACAGGCCGACGGCAAGCTCGTTGCCATGACCGGTGACGGTACCAACGATGCCCCTGCCCTGGCGCAAGCCGACGTCGGCGTCGCGATGAATACCGGCACCCAGGCCGCCAAGGAAGCCGGGAATATGGTCGATCTCGATTCGAACCCGACCAAGCTTATCGAAATAGTTGAAATCGGAAAGCAACTGCTGATGACGCGCGGTTCACTGACTACCTTCTCAATCGCGAATGATGTTGCGAAGTACTTCGCGATTATCCCGGCGATGTTCGCGGGAACTTTTCCGGTACTGAACACTCTGAACATAATGCGCTTGCAGACGCCGCAATCCGCGATTCTCTCCGCCGTGATCTTCAATGCGCTGGTGATCATCTTTCTGATCCCGCTCGCATTGCGGGGAGTCAGATACCGGGCTCTTTCCGCTGCGGCCCTGTTGCGCAGGAACCTGCTGATCTATGGAGCCGGCGGCATCATCGTCCCGTTCATTGGAATCAAGCTGATCGACATGATCATCACTCGCGTGGGTCTTGTGTGAGGAAATTATGCTGAAAAAGAACCTGATCACGGCCGTACTCATGACTATCGCCACTACCATCCTGCTCGGAGTCATTTATCCGCTTGTTGTAACCGGTATTGCGCAGGTTGTATTTCCAGATCAGGCGAATGGACAACTTATCAAGAGAGGCGGACGGCTTGTTGGTTTCAGGATTATCGGCCAGGGATTCTCTGGGCCCGGCTACTTCGATTCGCGACCCTCAGCTGCGGGCAATGGTTACAATGCCGCGAACTCTGGGGGATCGAACCTTGGGCCCACAAATCGGAAACTCATTAATCGTGTGCGTCAGGACGTCACCGAGTTCCAGGCGCAAAATCCGGGCCAACCGGTTCCAATTGATCTCGTAACCACCTCTGCTTCCGGTATTGATCCCAACATCACCCCCGCAGCGGCCGAGTATCAATTGGCCCGCGTTGCGCAACAGCGTGGAATAACTGTCGGTCAATTGAAATCCCTGGTCGCAAAATACACAGAAGGACGCCAGTTCGGGGTCTTGGGCGAGCCGAGAGTGAACCTGCTGGAACTGAATCTGGAACTGGATAAGCGTTTTCCGCTGAACAGGCAGACTGCAGCACACAAGTAGGATGGAGGCCCTGGGCAGAGTCGAACTGCCGACCAACGGTTTAGGAAACCGCTGCTCTATCCATCTGAGCTACAGGGCCATCAGTTAGTAGTCTATTATCGCAGATCAGTTCACGGCACAGCGCCACGAATTAAGTCTCCAGCCCAGCCACCCGCGCTCTCTTACTACCATCTTAACTGTTGATATCGTTTCCGGAGTCCATCATGGCAGATGTTCGAGAACACATTGATAACGATCACGTGATCAGCGTGCTGGAGAAGCTGATCGAGAATTGTCGCGACGGTCAGGCAGGCTACCGCGACGCCGCCACACACGTTAAGAATCCCGAACTGCGTACCCTCTTTAATCAGCTAAGTACGGTCCGCGCAGAATTCGCTGGCGAACTAGAAAATGAAGTTATACGCCTCGGTCATCACGACCCCGATCGCAAGCCCACGACCGCTGGCGCGCTGCATCGCAAATGGATCGACCTGAAATCCGCGATGGGTGCAGGGGACCATTCCATCCTCTCGTCCGTCGAGTCCGGCGAGGATGCACTCATGAAGCTTTACCAGGATGCACTGAATGACAAGCTGCCGCTGGACATCAAGGACATCCTCCGGCGGCAATCAGAACAGGTGACTTCCGACCACGACCGCATCCGAACGTTACGCGATCAAAGCAAAGCTGCTTAAAGCGGAAAGATACACAATAGGCAGCAGCTCAGGAGGGAAGAGACTCAGGAGAGGGGTATTACTGATTATTCGTCGATCTCTGCACGTCCTGGTCGAATCGGAACACATATCTCAGGAGTCCAGCATTGATGATCAGCATCACAGTAGAGCCGATTGCGCTCGGAATCAGAATGCCTGGTTCCCTTGCCAGCAGAGCCTCCATGGAAACGGTCAACAGCCAAAGTTGAACCACAACCGTTGCGGCGACGAAAATCAGAATCGCGGTAAAGAGAGTTGTTCCCTGTTCTCGGATGCTCATTCTAGACCTCCAGCGCGGTGGCGAAGAGTTGATCGCCTCTTTGTTGTAAGCGAACGCGGGGCAGCGGACGCAGAGGCGGCCCAGCGATCGGGCGGCCCTCCTGAACACTGAAGACGCCGTTATGACAGGGGCAATCGAGCGTGTTTGCCTGCCCGTTAAATACGACGGCGCAGGAGAGATGCGTGCAGACCTGCGAATATGCGTGGAGAGTACCGTCAGCCGAGCGCACCGCGATGCACGGGTCGCGGTCCGTCGGATACCGAAACAGAATGTACCCCGCAGCGTCGAGCTTCGCTGCAGAACCGATATAACGTTGTGCGTTCGAACCCCTACGAAGCATTCCCGAGGCGAATGCGGTGAACCAGTTCGCGCCGGCGAGCAGTAACGAACCAAGCGTCAAGAATTTCACCATCTCCCGGCGGCTGACGTAGTGGTCGCCTTCCCATTCAATCGGAAAATCCGTTCGCCACTTCGGCGTCTTCGCGCACCCTGCAAAGGTTTCGCGATTCTTCGTGTCTGTGCTCATCAGACCTCCTCCAACATCAGCGCCACGTCATAGGAATCCTCCGGCAGAGGCGCCGGCGTCGGCGCAATCTGCACCAGATCGATGTTTACCCGTTCCACCTCGCGCGGAACCATCACATGAACCTTGGTCGTTACTTCCTCATTTCCAAACTTCCACGCACTGATCGGAATTCCGCGACGCGTGCGCTGGATCTCTTCCATCGTCGTGTATTTCAGCGCGCCGGAAGGACAGACGGTTGCGCACATCGGCCCTTTGCCGACGCTGGTGCGGTCGTAACACATGTCGCATTTCATCATCTGGTCGATTTCCGCCATGTACTTGGGCACACCAAATGGACACGAGACCACACAATTCGAGCATCCGATACAGCGCGGCTTAAGCGAGCTCTGGACAACCCCGTCGGGAGTCTTCTTGATGGCGTCGGCCGGGCAGACGCGAGCGCAGATCGGATCTTCGCAGTGCATGCAGACTTGAGGAGCGGTCTGCACGCTGTCTCTGCGCTGAATCGTCTCGAGGTGGATCATGCTGGTACCGCGATGCGTATCGCACTCGGCACACGCCTGCAGGCACGCCTGACAGCCAATGCACCGCGAGTAGTCGATGAAGAAAAACCGCTCGCTCATCGAACTCCCCCGGCCTGAACTTCCAACTGCGCAATCGGATCGGTCGGTTGCTCGGTCTTGCTCACCCGTACTGCGCAGATTTTGAATTCCGGAATGTTAGACACGGGATCGATTGCGCGTATCGTGCAGTTGTTTGCCGATCGATCCAGCGGCCAGTGATACGGCACGAAAACGGTATCTGGCCGAATAGTCTTGACCACCTGCGCGCGAACTACGACGTGACCCCGCCGGCTCTCGACCTTAACGAAATCACCGTCTGCAATACCGAGTTTGGCCGCCAATTGCGGGTGCATTTCGCACATCGGCTGGGGATACTGGTCGACCAGTCCTCCGATGCGGCGCGTCTGCGTACCAGACAAAAACTGTGAGACTACGCGACCCGTGGTTAGGATGATTGGATACTCATCGTCGGGCATTTCGGCGGACGGTCGCCACTCAATCGGAATGAAGTGCGCTTTTCCATCCGGATGGACGAACTCTCCACCTTCGTAAAGACGAGGCGTGCCGGGGTGTCCCGGCTCTGGGCATGGCCAGAATATCCCGTTGTTGTCTTCGATACGCTCCCACGTCATGCCGTAATAGTCGGAGATGCCGCCCTTTGATGCGATGCGCAACTCCTCGAAGATATCCTGCGCAGACGAGTAACTGAACTTTTCCGGAACCCCAAGGCGGGCCGCGATGTCGCAGATGATCTTCCAATCTTCACGCGCGCCTTCAGGCGGAGTAACGGCCTTGCGATGACGGATCACCCGTCCTTCAACGTTGGTTGTCGTGCCGTCGTCCTCCTCCATCAGTGAACCAGGGAGGACGATGTCAGCGTATCGCGACGTTTCTGAGAGAAAGAAATCGATGTTGGCGTAGAACTCGAGCCGGCTGAGTGCCTCGCGGGTATAGTTCGCGTCCGGAAGCGAAACCGTTGGATTAAAGCAGATAGAGATGAGTCCTTTGATCTTCCCATCGTGAATGGCTTCCATCAGCGGCACGGCCGAGAGTCCCTTGCCGGGAATCGACTCCTCCGGCACACCCCATACTCCCGCGATGTACTTGCGGTGCTCGGGGTTTGAAATGTCTCGCATTCCCGGCAGTTGGTCGCACTTCTGGCCCTGTTCTCGGGCGCCCTGACCATTCCCTTGCCCGGTGATCATGGCGTAACCGCAGCCCTCGCGCCCAATGCGTCCGCTTGCAATGACGAGATTGATTGCGGCGATGCAGTTGTCCACGCCTTTGGTGTGGTGTTCAATGCCGCGCGCGTGGAGCAGGAAGCTGGTCGGGGCGGGCCCCCAGATTTCGGCCGCCTTCACGATCATCGAGGGCGGCACGCCTGCGATCTTCGCCGCGTATTCAGGCGTGTACTTCTTTACGGTCTCGACCACCTGATCGAAACCGGTCGTATGTTCGGCGATGAACTGCCGATCGATCCAGCCCCGCTCGATCATGATGTGCAGTATTCCGTTGAAGATTCCGATGTCTCCACCGGAGCGAACGGGAATGAACAGGTCCGCATTGCGTGCAATCGGCGTCATGCGCGGATCGAGCACGATTAACTTTCCGCCGTTCTCACGCGCCTGCCAGAGATAATCGGTCGTGATTGGAGCGCAGTCTGCGACGTTTGCTCCCGCAACTAGAATGGCTTTTGCTTTTGGAATATCGCTCCAGGGATTCGCGCTTCGGTCAATCCCGAACACTTTCTTCGAAGCCGCGCCGGCGGAGACCATGCAAAGACGCCCGTTGTAATCAATGTTGGCAGTTCGAAGCGCAACGCGCGCGAACTTTCCCATCAGGTACGCTTTCTCATTTGTGAGCGAGGCACCCGTCAGAAAAGCGAAGGCATCGTTGCCGTAGGCCTGCTGGATGCGCTTGATCTCGCTCACGACGCGGCTCAACGCGGTTTCCCAGTCAATCGGCTCATAGCCTTTGCCTTCCACCCGCTGCAGAGGACTTTTCAGGCGGTCCGGATGCTCATCTTGCATGTAGCGCTTGACACCCTTGGGACACAGCTTGCCCTTGTTAAATGGGAAGTCCTCCCAGGGTTCGAAGCCGATGACCTTGTTGTTGCGGACTCGCAACTCAATTCCGCACTGCTGTCCGCAGAAACAGCAATGCGTTTTCACCAGTTTGTCGTCTTCACCGGTATGCTCCCACCCGCCGGGAGGAACCCGATGCAGGGATGGCCCAAACTCCTTCACGATGCTTGGAATGTCGGTTGGTAGTTTCGCCATATCAGATCCCTCGCAACTCTATGTTCGGCGACTTCCACAATGCGTCTTGTGTTAATGCCAGGTTCTTGCGCCGGCATGCCGGACAGACGTCCTGGTAATGCGTGCCGTCCGCCATCTGATACTTGATTGCGAGCGCAGATTGAACATCCTTCAGGTCATCCATCTGCAACCTGGTTCCATACGGCTGGCCGCAGCGCAGGCAGAGAGCTTCGGCGCCAGCTTCGCCTGCCCGCTTATAGAAATCGACTCCGAGTTGTGCAGGACGCTGGAAGATATGGAAGAACTTGCCGAAGGGCAAGTAGAGCAACGTGATGATCACGGTGACGGCGTGGATTTGCGATAGAACGACATAATGAAGTCCGCGCATCAAGTGCGTGGAAGCCGTGAGAAATAGTCCCGTAATCGATATTGAGAACAGAAGTATCAAAGGCAAGAGATCGCTTGAAAACTGCTGCACCGCCATTGCGCCGTGATCCCGGCCGCGGCGCCACATCGCGAAAAAGATGCCGATGAGCACCATGACCGCCGATATGTCCAGGATGTTGAATGCGAGAGCGGCGACCGGAGTTCCGAGATGGAAGCTGCCCATGTGAATGCCGAACACGAATGCGGTGTAAATGTCCTGCGTGTCGCGCGCAGTTTCGAACCGAATCCATCCGAATGAGAGCGGAAAAGTAACTGCCGCTGCCAGCAGGCATCCCCAGGCTATGAACCAGTGCGCAGTCCAGCGCACCTTCGACCGCCGCTCAATAAAGCGTTGCAGGAGGATGTTGTTCCAGAAGATCTGGCCCAGATGGCCAATGTTGCCAAGGAGTTTCTTCGGCTTGATAAAGATCTGCCATCCGCGATACCAGTACATTCGCGTTGGCGGCCGCCGCAGCCACATGGCATAGCGGTACCCGATGCCAAAGCCGGCGAACACTGTCGCACCGGCGTAGGAGACAAGTGCCGGATCGAAATCGCGCAATCCGCGGCTCCCCACCACGATGCCAGCAATGAGTACGAACGCGACAACCAAGCCCCACACTGTCGCATGTACCGTGTCCGAACCACGTGCTGCAGGAACAGGTTTCATGCGCCTCCTATTACGCCGTCATAACACTTTTTGCTGGTGCGCGTCTTCCAAGGAGTACGGCGAGAGAGATGAGTGCGAATACTCCAAGGAGAACAAAGCCCCACATAAACCCACCGGTTTCTTCCTTAATGAAACCGAGCACCAATGGCGGGAAAAATCCGCCGAGGCCGCCAGCGGCCCCGACCAACCCCGTCACACTCCCCACCGATGCGGGAAAATACTCGGGCAGAAGCTTGAACACTGCTCCATTGCCCAACCCAATGGCGGCTGCCATGCCGAGAGCCCCAATCGTGAAGGTGGAGATCATTGGGCAGGCCAGAAATGCTGCCATCACTGCAACGGCGGGAAACACCCACTTCAGAATCGTACGCCCGCCAATTTTATCTGCCAAGGTGCCGCCGATCGGACGCATCAACGTTGCGAGTACCACGAATCCCGCGGTTCTCATTCCAGCATCCTGCGGAGTCAGCCTGAACGTTTCCGTAAGAAAGATTGGCAGGTAGATGGCCATGGCGACAAATCCACCGAAGGTGAGGAAATAAAACAGGCTGAGTTCCCAGCTCCGAGTGTCATTGAGCGGGCGAATTATCTCGCCGAATGACTTCGCCGCGGTGCGACGAGGTGCGTCCTGTGCGAGCACCACGAAGATAAGGAGCCATACGCTCAGCAGAATCCCGAATGTCCAGAATCCCCAACGCACTCCTGCAGCGGCGGCGATGAAAGGCGAACCAAAGGCAGCAAGCGATTGACCGATATTGCCGGCACCGTAGACGCCAAGTGCGAATCCTTGCTTCTCAGCGGAATACCACCCGCTGACGAATCCGACGCCTACCGAGAAACTCGCGAGTCCAATGCCAATCAACAAACCGTACGCGATCAGGTGGGGGTAATCCTGGACCGATCCCATGAGAAACGCTGGAACAATCGACAGCACCATAACGATGCTGAACACCAAACGTCCGCCAAATCGGTCCGTCAACATACCGAGCGGAATGCGCCCTAAACTTCCCAGTAGTACCGGAACAGCGACGGCAATACTCTTCTGGACCGAACTGAGCTGCATTTGCTTGCTCAGTATTGGCATCATTGCCGACATGGTTCCAAACACAGCAAAGCACAATGCGAATGCCCCTGTGCCGAGCGTCAATTGAAGCTTCGAGGGAGAATCTTGCGACATAGAGTTCCTACAAGGTAAATGTCGGACCCACACTAGACTGCTTTTAGCCAGATTAATCCAAACAGGGCCTCCGCGCACTGAGCGAGGACTTTTGTCACAGCTCGCTTATCTCTAAGCATTGGCTTAAGTACGCAGCGAAGCCGCTCTATGAAACTCACGCAGGTTCGCTCCCGAGAGGACTGTTATTGAGTTATGCAGCGGTTTCTGAGAAGTGCGCCGAGAAGGAATGATGCCTGGCGTCTTTATTCTCGCGATTGGGGAAGGTTGGGTTACCTGGTCAAAGTTCACGCTTGCAATCCGTAACAAACCCAGCCAGCTCGGCTGCGAGTGTCTTCCGGATGCTCGTGGATACAGCCCCCCACACTTTTGAACGGTACAGAGCCGTTCCACTTCATTCCTATTTCTGGCGTGGACGCTATTTTGCCAAGCGCCAATTATGTAGAGAGCCGTTGGTTCCCAAGAAGCGCGGAATCTGCCACTTCAACACGCGCCGCCTGGTATCTTCCTTCAGTTCAACGAGTCCAATTGGATTCCTTGCCCCACCTGCTCGCGACGAAAGGCGCGTCGCGAGCAGGTAGGTATAGAACCGGATCCGAGAATCTATTCGTTCGGTTACTTGATTTGAAGCTTCTCGCCGAACTCATGAAAGCGGAAGCCCCCAGGCGGTGAAAACGGGGTCCCGTCAAGGCTGGTGACGTGAATGGCAACAAAATCTCCAGCATCATCGTCCGTAATAATCTTGCCGTCGCGAACTGTGACGACTTCCTGGGTTTCGATTGTGACGGGCACGCCTTGATCCACGGCGTACATGATCATGCGCAGACGATAACGGTTTTGTGTACCGGGGGCACAGGGGTCGGTATCGCAGACCTCCCACACACCGACGCTGTTGCTCATGGAACCCGGAACAGACTGCGCCTGGTTGACGGTGCCGTCGGCGCTATACACGCGCACGCCGGTGATTCCGGTCTCCTGCACGATCGTCTGCCACATGCCGACGATCTCCTGTTTTGGTTTTTCGCCTGCTGTTGCCGCAGTGGCTACAATCATCAGCGCGATGACGATTACGATGGCTTTACGCATGACACTTCCCCCTCTGTGCGGCCGAAACCGCTTTGTTTGTTGTTCTGCGGGCGCTACAATGCTGCGGCCAGCAGCGTAACTAGAACATTTGTCGGAGTCATGAAGGAGTTCTGAAATCTCCTATGGGCATCGATTCAGTGTCCTGGTACGAGTTTGGGCCGTATCGACTCGACACCGAACAATTGCTTCTTCTGCGGAATGGCGAAAAGCTGCCACTCGCTCCCCGCGCGGTCCACATTCTGAAGCTTTTACTGGAACAGCAGGGCAACGTGGTGACCAAGCCGCATCTGCTGGAACGTGTCTGGCCCGACACCTTCGTGACTGAGGGAATACTTGCGCGTCACATCTGCGACCTGCGCAAAGGACTGGACGGATATGGCGCCGCGATTGAAACGGTTCCGCGGCGCGGCTACCGGTTTACCTCGCCTGCGCAGTTTCGTCGCGAACCCGGTGCCCCGATCGAGGCTCCGCGATCAGTGGCCGTGCTGCCATTCCGGGTTCTCCGCGGTGATCACGCTTATCTCGGCCTCGGATTGTGCGATGCGGTCATCACCCGCCTGGGGCGACTCCGCGACGTGGAGGTGCGGCCCACTAGCGCGGTAGCTGCGTTTACCTCCAGATCTGCTGAGGCTCTTGAGGTTGGTCTGGCGCTGCGAGTGAACTGCGTTCTGGAGGGCACCCTCCGTATACTTGGTACCCGAGTACGTCTGACGCTTCAGCTCGTGGGCATTCCGAGCAACACAACCTTGTGGGCCGGGAAGTTCGATTGCCCTTTTGACGACCTGTTCAAGTTGGAAGACGAGGTGACCGACCAGATTGTCGCCGCACTTGCATTGAACGTTGGTGGGGTCGCGCAGCGAGCTTCCAGGTCCGAGCCGATCCCCAACGCCGAAGCGTACCGCTTGGTGATGCAGGCCAAGTACTTGCGATCGCATCATGCCGGGTCTCAAACCTTGCGCAACGCCGTAGAGGTTCTGGAGCGGGCTCTCACACTTGATCCGGGATACGCCGCGGCGTATGCGGAGTTGGCATTCTGCTACGCTCTCCACCCAATGTTCGGCGCAAGTACGCCGGACGCCGTGCCGCGAGCGAAAGCCGCCGCGCTGAAAGCGCTGGAGTTCGAGCCAGAACAGCAACGCGCTCGTTGGACGCTCGCCTTTATTCAATGGCATTACGACTTCGACTGGCGCTACTCCGAGCCAGAGTTGCGGCGTGTCTTGGCTATCAACCCGCACGATGCCGACGCTTGCCATACCCTGGCCATGCTGCTCGCCGAAACGGGAAGGATTGCGGAGGCCACAAGCACAATCGAGCGAGCCATGCAGTTGGAGCCCACGTCCGCCTTGGTACATGGCAGCGCGGGAATGATCGAATATTTCGCCGGGCGGTATCAACAGGCGGTTGCCCTTTGTCGCAGAGGACTTCAACTCGA
>JAVUPY010000014.1 GCA_032252755.1 Terriglobia bacterium | reverse complement strand
CTGGAATCGGCCATACGCCAGGTCGGCATCTATGCGAGTGAAGGACAAAAGTACAAGCCGCACGATGTCGACATGCTGCTCTACTACCGGGAGGAGACCGACGGGCAGATTCTGGAAGAAGGCATCACCGAAGCTGGCTCGATGGCTTCGTTCACTGCGGCGGGCTCCGCTTACTCGAACTACGGCGTGCCTATTATTCCGTTCTACATGTACTACTCGATGTTCGGATTTCAGCGTGTGGGAGACATGATGTGGGCCTTCGCGGATTCGCGGGGCAAAGGTTTTCTGATGGCTGGCACAGCCGGCCGCACCACCATGCTGGGTGAAGGTTTGCAGCACCAGGACGGCCACAGCCACGTGCTGATGAGCACAATTCCCAACTGCGTCAGTTACGACCCGGCTTATGCTTACGAGCTAGCCGTCATCCTTCAGGATGGCATCCGCCCTATGTATCAGGAGGGCGAAAACATCTTCTACTACATTACGATGTACAACGAAGACTATGCCATGCCGGCGATGGCTGAAGGGGTTCGAGAGGGCATCGTACGCGGCATATACAAGGTTAGAGGTGCAAAGCAGGGGAATGCCGTCGCCCAGCTGTTCGGCAGCGGTCCAATTCTCAACGAGGCTCTGCGTGCCCAGCAAATCCTTGACGAAAAATACAACGTGGAGGCCGATGTCTGGAGCGTGACCAGCTATAACGAGCTACGACGCGAAGCTCTGGGTGTCAAACGCTGGAACCGGCTGCACCCAGCGGAGCCCCAGAAGACCCCTTATATCGTCGAAGCGCTCAGGGGCGCAAATGGCCCTATCGTTGCTGCAAGCGATTACATGAAGGCTGTTCCGGATCAGCTCGCACCATGGCTGACCGACCGGCTGGTAACACTCGGAACCGACGGCTTTGGACGCAGCGATAATCGCGAGCATCTACGCCGTTACTTCGAAGTGAGTGCTGAGTCGATTGTTGCCGCAACTCTATCAGAACTGGCGCGCGGCGGAAAATTCGATGTCACACGTTCGCAGGAGGCATTCGCGGAACTAGGTGTCGACACGGAGCTCGGCGACCCAGCACGACGATGACCGGTTCGATCGAACGGGATGATTGGGAGTGCGGGGCGGATGTAATTGTGGACAATCCTCTTGAAAAATCGTTGGCTACGAATTGAGGAGCGCGATGGAACATAGCTTGCAACACACCATATCTCTTCTCGCTCACACTCCCGCTGCTCTCGATGCGCTTCTGCGCGATCTTCCGGAGACGTGGACGTTGCGAAATGAAGGTGAAGACACCTGGAGCACGTTCGATGTCATCGGCCATCTGATTCACGGCGAACGCACCGATTGGATGCAGAAGGCGAGGATGGTGCTCCAATTTGGCGAAACGGAGACGTTTGAGCCCTTTGACCGTTGGGGACACGTACGAGAATGTCAAGGCAAGTCGCTGGGGACAGTTATTGGATGAATTTGCTCGCTTGCGGTCAGAAAACCTGGACGAACTGCGTGCATTGAATCTACGGCAGGAAGATCTCGAACTGCGCGGACGACATCCTGCCCTTCGAGCCGTTACTCTGTCAGAGTTGCTGGCGACCTGGGCAGCTCATGACTTAACTCATTTGCATCAAATCTCAAGAGTGATGGCCCATCAATACAGGGAGGCCGTGGGTCCGTGGAACGGATCCCTTGGGGTACTGCAGTGTGTTGGTCATAGCTCTGGTTAATGTCCACGACAGCGGTGCGGGTCCACAGGCTGGGTTCGTAGTCCAATGCCTGCGAATCAGGCTTCAATTCGCACTCGATGCATCGCAAGGCTTCCGTTTGCTACACCTTCGCTTCCCTGCCCTTCCCGTAAAATTAAGTGTTTGGTTCGAGCGCGCGTCGTCGAGCATCCAATCACCCCAACAATACAACGGAACGGAGCATCCCCTTGGCTGAAAGAATCTATGACGTCGCCATCATTGGTGGTGGGCCCGCTGGCTATACTGCGGCGATTCGCGCTGGGCAGTACGGGTTGAAAGTCGCGTTGATTGAAAAAGAAAGTAAGCTCGGCGGGACCTGCCTGCACGTGGGTTGCATCCCGACCAAGTCTTTGCTATTCAACGCCGAAGTATATGATCACCTGAAACATGCGGTGGAGTACGGCATCGAGGGATTGGGCGAGGGCAAGCTGAACTGGGGCGTCATCCAGAAGCGCAAGCAGGCCATCGTCGACAGGCATGCCAAGGGCCTGGTGTTCCTGATGAAGAAGAACAAGGTCAACGTCTACGAAGGTCATGGGCGGCTGACCGGGCCGGCCAAGGACGGCGTGCATTCGGTCGAGGTCTACACGGAGGGCGGCGGTGGCGCGGATGGCGAGCGCAGCCCGGTGAAAGCGAAGAATGTCATCCTCGCGACAGGTTCCGATGCCAAGATGCTGCCGGGGTTGGAGCCGGACAGCCACGTGCTGACGAACATGGAGATTCTATCGCTGAAAGAGATTCCCAAGTCCCTCGTGGTAATTGGCGCGGGTGCGGTGGGCGTGGAATTTGGATCGATCTTCAAGAGTTTTGGCGCGGAGATCACCATCATCGAATTTCTGCCGCGGCTGGTGCCGAATGAGGACGAAGACGTCAGCAAGGAACTGGTGCGAGCCTTCCGCAAGCGCGGGATTGAATCATTTGCCGGCACGAAGTTCGAGAAGCTGGAGAAGACCAAAAATGGCGTGAAGGTGACGGCGACCGGCTTCGACGGCAAGCAGATGGTAAAGGAAGCGGAGAAGGTGCTGGTGGCTGTGGGGCGCGCGCCGCGCACGGGCAATGTTGATCTGGAGAAGACGAGCATCCAGCCGGATCGCGGATTTATCACGGTGAACGAGTGGATGCAAACGACGGAGCCGGGCGTGTACGCGATTGGCGATATTGTGGCCGGGTTGCCGCAGCTGGCGCATGTCGGCGCGATGTGCGGCATGGTGGTAGCAGCCAAGATCGCCGGGAAATATGCGCGCCCGGTGAAGCGCGAGCGCATTCCGGCGTGTACCTATTGCGAGCCGCAGATTGGCAGCGTGGGCCTGACGGAAACCGCAGCCAAGGAAAAGGGCTTGCAGGTGAAGGTGGGCAAATTTCCGTTCACGGCCAACTCCAAGGCGTCGATTGTTGATTCGCACGACGGCTTTGTGAAGGTCGTTGCGGATGCAAAATATGCGAAATCCATGGCGTCCACATCATCGGGCCGCAGGCGACGGAGTTAATTGCTGAAGCGGTAACGGCGATGGAGTTGGAAGCAACGGTCGAAGAAATGATGTTCACGATCCACGCGCATCCAACGCTGGCCGAGGCCATGTTGGATGGCTTTGGCGCGGTCGAGGGCATGGCGATCAATGCGTAACAGTGCAAGAATCCAGACACGAGATTGCGCACGCGCCGACGGGCGACAAACGCTGTACCGAATGATTTGCAACTAAAGACAATCTGAAATTGAACTGAAAACAGGAAGGAATCCATGCCAACCAACGTCGTGATGCCGCAGATGGGCGAGTCAATCTTCGAGGGAACAATTACGAAGTGGCTGAAGAAAGTTGGCGATACTGTGGAGCGCGACGAGCCGCTGTTCGAGATTTCGACCGACAAGGTGGATGCGGAGATTCCTGCGCCAGCGTCCGGAGTGTTGACGGAGATCAAGGTCGCGGAGGGTGCGACGGTGGGGATCAACACCATCGTCGCCGTGATCGGAGAAAGCGGCGGAGCAGCGGCATCGAGCTCTGGGACGATTGTGGACGCGGCGAAAGTGGCCAAGGAAGCGGCGGTCGCGACGGCGCCGGAAAAGGCAAAGGAATCTGTCCCCGCTCCGAAAGCTGCTCCGGTTGCTTCGGACGCAGCGAAGAAGGATGAGCCCACACCATCGAGCCCAACCCAGGTGACGGGTGGCACCAACGTGGTGATGCCGCAGATGGGCGAATCCATCTTCGAGGGAACGATCACCAAGTGGCTGAAAAAAGTTGGCGACACGGTGGAGCGGGATGAACCCCTGTTCGAAATTTCTACCGATAAAGTGGACGCCGAAATTCCATCTCCGGCAGCGGGTGTTTTGACGGCGATCCAAGTCCCCAAAGGCGCTACGGTCGAGATCAACACAGTCGTTGCGGTGATTGGCGGCAGCGGCGCAGGAAGCGTCTCCGTGTCAGCATCTGCAGCACTGCCTGCGGAAATGAAAGTAGCGGCAGCTCCGCAAGCTAGTGCAGCGCCAGCGGCTCCTTCCCCGGCACAGGCAAGCACGGCGACGACTGGAGAGCGGTACCGTTCTTCGCCGCTGGTGCGCCGCATTGCAAAAGACAACAACCTCGATCTTTCTCAGATCCCCGGTACGGGACCCGGTGGACGCATCACCAAGGACGACGCTCTTGCTTACCTTGGACAACTCGGCAAAAGCACAGCACCCGCAGCCGCTGCCCCGCAGTCAGGCACAACGGCACCGCCGGTCGCGCCGTCTCTAGCGGCATCTGCACCCGCAGAAGTATCGATCCCCGGAGAACTGGTTCCTCTGACAAAGATGCGCTCCATCATCGCGCAGCGAATGGTGGAGTCGAAACATACCAGCGCCCATGTCCACAGCATCTTCAAAATCGACATGACGCGCATCGTGCGGATTCGCGAGCACGAAAAGTCGAAGTACGAGCAACGGAATGGCGTCAAACTGACCTACATGCCGTTCATCGCCAGCGCCGTAGTCAGTTGCCTGCGCAGGATGCCGATCGTGAATGCATCGCTCGAAGGCAATGCCGTCCGCTACCACAAGAGCATCAACATCGGCATCGCCGTCGCGCTCGACTGGGGCCTGATCGTTCCGGTAATCAAGCAGGCGGAAGAGTGCAGTTTCCTGGGGTTGGCGCGCGCTATTGCGGACCTGGCAACACGGGCACGCACGAAAAAGCTAAAGCCGGACGAGGTGGCGGAAGGCACGTTTACCATCACCAATCCTGGCATCTTCGGCGAACAATTCGGCACTCCGGTGATCAACCAGCCGGAGACGGCGATTCTTGGAGTGGGCGGACTGTTCAAGGAGCCGACGGTCGTGACGGACGCCGACGGGAATGACAGCATTGCTGTCCGCCACATCATGCGGCTGACGTTGGGCTTCGACCATCGTGTTATTGACGGCGCCGATGCTGGAAAGTTTATGGCTGAGCTGAAAAAGACGCTGGAAAACTGGAACGGTGATATCGGGTAAACATGTCTTCGCCTTGTGTCAGCATTTGTTCACTCGTCGTATCGAGATTCGCAGACACTTCAATCGAAACTCCGGCATCTCCCGCCAGAGGAGAAATCTGCTGCACAATTTTATGGTATTCTTGCCGCTGTTCTGCCAGGTTCAACTTTTAGCCACAAGTAATTCGGTGTTGAATTTCGGGGTTTTTGGCAATCAGAGTTGGATTCGTTGTCTGGCCATCGACAAAATCAAGGATTTTACCCTCCGAGTTTCGTCCGGATTGCCACCATCCACCATGTTCATTGTTTTGGTCGTTCTTTCATCTGAACACCCGCCATTGGCAGTCCCCCATCCTCATGTACGCTTTGGACCCGCCCACACAAACGGGTAAGCACCGTCGCAAAGGTTCAACCCATCTCCCTACATCCAAATGATAGAATCTAACGAATTAGCGGCCTCCTTCAATGAACCGTTTGTACTGCGAGGAGATAGATATAGTAGTCATCATGAGAGGGTAGCGATGCGTGACCAGGAGCTATTCGATCTGCTCGAAGGCACGTCCGATGCCGCCTTCACCATAACCGACCAGGGGAAGATTTGTTCCTGGAACAAGGCTGCGGAAAGATTATTCGGTTACAGCAAGGTCGAGGTTCTTAAGAAGAGTTGCCAAGAGCTTCTACAAGGGCGTGGAGCTTTAGGCACCCGAGTGTGTGGCGATCATTGCGGCATCTCGGAGTGTGCCGCAAAACATCTCGACATCCCCAACTTTGACCTAGAGGTGAAGACCCGCTCGGGGCATCGGATGTGGGTGAGCGTGTCTACGCTTGTATATGAGAACTCGCGCAACCATCGGCATTTGATCGTGCAGTTAGCCCATGACATCACGGAACAGAAAAAGAACGAGGAACTTCTCCGCAAGATGGCGCGGATTTCGCGACAGTTGGTGACCGTTGCAGACGTTGCCGGGCGACCGGCTCCCGTTTCTCCGCTTTCCGAACAGGAACGAGAAATTCTGCAGTTGTTTTCCGTGGGTAAGAATTCGACGGAAATCGCGCTCAAGCTCGGAATCACGATGCAAACCTTGCGAAATCATCTGCACCACATCAATCAGAAACTGCGCACGCACAATCGTCTGGAAGCGGTGACGCACGCCATGCAGCGCAAGCTTGTGTGACTTGTTCTGACGGCCATTTCATCCTGTCTCCCACCCGATCAATGCTTGGTTCAAGCGGAGCCTCATTGCTTTGAATCGCTCCTTCTTCCGTCGAGTGATGTTTGTTCCTTCCGATGGTATGAACGATCCATTGTGACGGAGTGCATCCGCATCTGACAATAGAAGCGGATGTGTGAATCAAGCCTCGTCGAGGTTGTTAATAACGTTCCCAACGCCACGCAGTTCTTGACGGAGATTCTGAGCAGGGTTGCTATTGTCGCTCTCGAAGGAGATTAGGATTATGCCGCTCGTATCGTTACGGCAAGTACTGGACGAGGCAGCCAAAGGCAAGTACGGCATTGGCGCCTTCAACGTTAACAACATGGAACAAATTCAGGCAATCATGGAAGCGGCCAGGGAGACCCAGTCACCGGTGGTAGTTCAAGCCAGCCGGGGTGCACGCAGCTACTCGCAGGATAACTACCTATTCCATTTGATGATCGCAGCGACTGAGTTAAATCCAGAGATTCCAATTGTGATGCATCAGGACCATGGCAACAGCTTTGAAACCTGTCAATCGGCGATCAAGCTTGGCTTTACCAGCGTGATGATGGATGGTTCCTTGAAGAAGGACGGCAAGACTCCGACCACGTTTGAAGAGAACGTGGAGGTGACCCGTCGCGTGGTGGAATATGCCCACGAGCGCGGCATTTCCGTCGAGGGTGAGATCGGTGTGCTCGGAGGCGTTGAAGATGGCCACGGCGCAGGTGGCAGCGGCCTGGAACACCTAACGGATCCGGATCAAGCGGTGGAATTTGCCATGCGGACAGGTGTAGATGCCCTGGCTGTGGCCATTGGTACGAGCCATGGCGCATACAAATTCTCAAAGAAGCCTGACGGTAGTGTGCTGAAGATGGATCTCCTCATTGCAATTCACCACCGCCTGCCGAATACGCATCTAGTGATGCACGGTTCGTCCAGCGTTCCTCAGAATCTGCAGGATATCGTGAACAAGTACGGCGGGCATTTGAAGCAGACGTGGGGTGTTCCCGTGGAAGAGATCCAACTAGGTATCAAGAACGGCGTGCGCAAGATCAATGTCGATACGGACAGCCGGCTGGCAATCACCGGGGCGATCCGCAAGCTGCTTGCCGAATCACCGGAAAAGTTTGATCCGCGCGATTACCTCAAGCCGGCGCGTGAGGCCATGAAGAAGATTGTGGTGCAGCGCATGCGCGAATTCGGTCAAGCCACGCACTCGGGCGATTACGAGGCAATTCCGCTGAGTGAGATGGCAAAGCGGTATGCATCGGAGATGATCGCGAAGTAAACAGCACTGCATCAACGGTACATTGTCTCTTCTCAACAAGAATTTGCTTCTTCCGCAGAGGCAGAAGTCGATGGCAAGCTATACGCTAACAACCGGGCATGGCGATTTCCGGATGATGGCATAGGCGTTGGTGGGCAACCGTGAGGCATCGATCAAACCTCGTCCAATCACAAGCAGATCGGCGTGCTCTCGCGCGGCAGCGGCGCACACCGCTGCAGGTACCTCTCCAGCTTCCAGTAGAACCGCAGCACTCGTTCCGAGCCTGTTCTGAAATTGCGCGATGCGGCTGTTCGCCGACTCGGCCACCTTCTGATGATACTCACGGGAATAGTAATCTTCACCCGGAGAGCTGAGCCTCGGCACAACGTGGATCAAAGAGAGAGCAGCCTTGAATTCTCCAGCCAGGCGGGCTGCCCAATCAAGGGCCGCCTCGCTGGACGGGCTGAGATCTACGGCGCAGGCAATGCGACCCAACGCGCTCCACGCCACAGGCGGTCCTTGCTCCACATGTACACCCGTCCAAACGGGACAATTCGTGTCGTGCAGTACCTTCGCCGTGACCGAACCCAGGAGCAGGCGCCGAAACGGACCGTAGCCGTGCGTGGCCATCATGATGAGATCGGAGCGCTCGCGCAGTGTCCACTCAACGATTCTCGAAGCGGGATCTCCATCCAGCAAGGTCCGCTTTACGCGCAGATGATGAAGCGCCGCGTTCAGGAAGTTGTCCAGATGCTCTTGTGCCTTCGCCTTTCGTGCAGCCATCATTTCCCCGACCGTAACGCTCTCTGCGCCAAGCTCCATGGATCCCTCGTATGGCGGCAACACGTGTAGAAGGTCGATTTCAGAATTGAAGTGCTCAGCCAGAGGAATCGCATAACTTGTCGCACCGAAGCACCTTTGAGAAAAATCGATTGGGATCAGAATTCTGGTTAACGAAAACATAGGTCATCTCCAATATGCAACCCGCTTAGAGCAAACTACCAATCGCGGTTTGAATTACTTTCAGCATCAACGTCGGGTAAACCCCCAGCCAGAGCAGAATCACGGTCAGCGCGGCCAGAACCAGGTTTTCCGCCGGCGCTCGGCGTGGAAGAGCTTGGTGAGCCTGATAGCTCTCGGTCGGTTGTTGGTACAACACCACCACAATGCGCAGGTAATAGAAGAGTCCGATGGTGCTGGTAACTACCAGGATCAGGATGAGCACCCAGGCTCCCACGGCGGCACCTGCAGCGACAATGTAGAACTTGCCGAAAAAGCCCGCAGTCAGCGG
>JAVUPY010000013.1 GCA_032252755.1 Terriglobia bacterium | reverse complement strand
GTCTGCAAGGGATACATGGAGCATGAGTCGGGAGTAATGCAGGCTGTCACTGCGACGCGCAGTCAGTGGACTAATGCTCGGGCGCGGAGCGATAAGCTTACGGCGGCTGCGATTGCGTTGCCGCCCCTGCGGCAATTGCTTGCCACCGCCGAATCGTATCCGCGTCTGCGCGCCAACGAGAATTTCCTCCAACTTCAGGAGCAGGTGGTATCGCTGGAAGCGCAGATTGCCGACCGGCGCGAACTTTACAACTCCGCCGTCAGCCTGTTCAACTCGCGCATACAGCTTTTCCCCGATCGCATCGTCGCCGACACGTTCCGTTTCACCGAGCAGCCGTTCTACTCTGCGGAGGAAACGTCAGTTCCCGCGGTCAACACCGCTCAAGGTACGTAGCATCCACCTACAGATTTTGTGTTACTTCACCTTTGCAACCAGCATGAAGTCGCATTATGCTTCGATGTCACCGAAAGGTGTTTGCCCATGGCCCAATATCGCGCACCCCTTATCTCAATCGCTCTTCTGGTCACCCTCGGCGCTTTCGCGCAGGCACCCGGTCAAACGCCAAGTATCCGGGTGCAGACCAATCTCGTTCTGGTGCCGGTGCAGGTTCGCGACCATAACGAACACGTTCCCGGGTTGAAGGAGGGTGCCTTCACGGTGCTGGAGGACGGAAAGCCACAAAAGATAGCTGTATTCGACGAGGTCCGCACCACGACCCAGCGCTTGCAGCAAGCGCCGGTCGGCCCGCACGAGTTTACGAACCAACTGACAGGCAATCCCGAAACCGCTCGTTACACGATCATCGCCATTGATCGCATTAACACTGGCGCCATGGACATGAATCGGGTCCGGCAAGGGTTGACCACCTTTCTTATGCACACGGCCGATACCGGCGAACCGATTCGATTGATCTCCATCGAACTGAACGGCATTCGCATGCTGCAGGATTTCACTACCGACCCGAGGGCGTTGGCGGCGGCCCTGGAGCGCTCGACGAAGGGCGTCGGCAAATCCGAACAGAGCAGCGTCAATCTGGACGAGACTTTACAGGAGCGTGAAAACGTCGTCCTCTCTGAGGCGGCAATGGGTAACCTTTCCGCCGATGAGGTTGCCCGTTACCTCCAGACACTCGACAATACAAAGGACCAGGAACAGAACATGATCGCGTTCCAGGAGCGAAATGCACGCATCAATTCGCTCGAGGCCCTTCAACAGGTGGCACTCTCTCTAACGGGCCTGCCTGGACGCAAGTCCCTGGTGTGGGCCAGTTCCGGATACCCGTTCTCATCTGTCGTACGTCAGGGCCGGTCTGCCGTGCGATATGACTTCAGTCAGATTGGTGAAGCCACTGCGCTGGACGCTTACACAACTCAACTGCTCAGCGCGGCCAATATTGCGATGTACCCGGTGGACGCTCGCGGTCTGGTCAACACGGCGTGGGATGCGATGGACCCCAGCCACAAGTACTCGCCAACGTACGCTGAAAAAAACGCACGGCAAGAAATGAATCAGGACGTTCTCACAACGTTTGAGCGCCTCGCTGCAGGTACCGGGGGAAAGCCGTGCTATAACCGTCCCGAACTCTCTAGCTGTTTCAAGGAAGCCCTGGACGATTCGCGAGATTATTACATGGTGGGCTTCTACGTCGACTCGAAGAACACAAAAGAAGGATGGCATAAGCTGCAGGTCAAGGTCGATGAAAAGGGTGCGAATGTACGCGCCCGCAATGGATTCCTCTTTCCGCTGCCCGACCCATCACAGACTCGCGACTTGGATATGAGCACAGCCGTGCAATCCCTGCTGCTCGACGCAGGGGTCCCATTCAAGGGCCAATGGACGACAACTCAACGTAAAGGGAACAAAATTGCAAACTCTTTCTTCATACAAGTTCTGCCCAGCGCCAACGTGCTGAATGCTGAGCAGAGAAAGTTGAACGTAGAGTTCGCCGCTGTTGCCCGCACGAAAGATGGAGCTGTCGCTGGCCAATTTGCGCAAACAGTCAACCGGACGCTCCCGCCCGAGGCGGTGGACATGATCGAGAAAGGCGGCATCACCTACAGAAACACGCTCGATCTCCCGCCCGGCGAGTACCTGGTGCGCTTCGTCGTTCGCGACAATCTGACGGGCCGTACCGGAGCCGCCAACTCATTTCTGAAGGTGCAGTGATCCACAATCCAAGGGAACCGACACATGATCCGCTATGGAATTGCCGGCTTTGGTCTCCACGCAGTCAAACGTCTCATGCCGGGCTTTACCCAGGCGAACGACTCGCGCGTCGTCGCACTGTCGCGCCGCAACCCTGAAAAAGCGAAGGCGTGCGCGGCGGAATACAAGATCCCTCACGCGTTTCTGAGTACGGTCGAGCTTTGCCAGTGCCCGGAAGTAGACGCCATTCTGGTCGCGTCGCCTGACGCCTTTCATCTTCAAGATGTTCTCATCGCCGCCGAACACAAGAAGCATGTTTTATGTGAGAAGCCAATGGCGATGAACTCCGAGCAGGCCGCGCAGATGGTGATGGCCGCCCGAAACGCCGGCGTGCTCCTCGGAGTCGCTCATTGCTTCCGCTTCGAAAACAGCCTGCACCGCATCCGCGAGCGCGTCAGCACCGGGGAGATTGGAGATGTTGTTTTTGCTCGCGCGGAATTCTCTTATGCCGGGGCCAATCACCCGCGCACATGGCTGACCGACGCTTCCATGGCCGCGGGCGGCCCGGTTGCCGATGTTGGCGTTCACTGTATCGACGCCCTGCGATTTGTCCTTGAAGACGATCCTCTAACGGTTCAGGCGATCGCTCACCACGACAGCATTTCCGGTGCCTTCGAAGCGGCCGCGATCCTCAGTCTCTCATTTGTGCGCGGTGTGCTCGCGACCGTTCTGGTTTCCACCCGTGCCGAGTATCGGACTCCATTCGAAATCGTCGGCACCACGGGCGTATTGCGAGCGGACGACGCTCTCAACGTCGATGATCCGCTGCAGTTGAAACTGATTCGCGGAGGAAAGGTCGTCGATATGGAAGAGTTGTCGAACGACCGGGTCTATGCGCGCCAGGTGGACGCCTTCTCGGCGGCCATCGAAAGGAAAGCACCGTTCCCGGTTTCAGGCGAAGAAGGCGCTCGCAATCAGGCAATCCTCGATGCGGCCTATCGAAGCATTCGCAACGGCCGCACCGAATCGGTCCAGTATCCGTTCTAGTAACGAGTGTCGTAAGCAGATATGGATCTCTTCCCAGGTTTCAACGGAGCGATCGCCCGATGGCCCGATTGGTTAGATTCTTACCGATTCCGACCTGTGCGTTCCGCGGATGATGACTTGGTCGCCGTCTTCGCGCACGTCGCCTATGGCTTCCCACGCCGGGGGAACCTCCGCCGCGAACAGGCGATAATCAACTGTCACGCTGGCTCCGGCATCGAGCGACGTCAGTGTGCGTGTCTCAAACAGGGGACCATCGAAGATCGTTGGCGCCAGTCCGGTCGGAAATGGCGAGGTCCCGAACTCAAGTCCACGCGCCCGCGTCATTCCGTTCCACGGGTTCGTGGTGCGTGCGCGGTTGTCCTCCCACAGCGCCACCCATGGGAAATTCTCTCGTGGGAAGCTGTACCCTGCGCCGATTCGCAACTCGGGATTGAAGACGGCTACGAACGCCCGGTCGCGCGTCATGTCCAGCAAAACTGCCGCCTCGTAACCCCGGCCCTCCTGGTGAAAAGCCTGCCGAAGGTCGCAACTGCCGCCATGGACGCTTGCCGCGACAGGCCAGCGGAACTGCTGGTTCTTCGCGAGCAGATCGTGTCCGTCAAAACTGCGCTCCGAGGTCTGTCCTCGGAAGCCGGGGATGGAAACGATGCTCACCTTGGGAGCGAGCAGGGGCTCGCCGAAGGTCGCGCACTGCACCCATTGAAAGAAGTTTTCCGCCTTGTGCTCATTCGTCACGGTTTCGCGAATTCGCGCGAAGGACTCCCCCGCCCTCAGTTCGATCTCGCGCGCAACGCTCAATCCGCCCGCGGGCAGGCGCACCTCCATCGCCAGCTTGGCCGAACTTCCACCCGAGATCTTCTTCACCTGCCACACGCTTCCGGCGGCTTCTCCGTTGTACGGCAGGCCCTGCTGCGCGCCAGCCTTCGACGGCGGACCATAGTAGCCGAGTGCGAGAGCATGACCGGTAAATCCCGAGAGGAACTTTCCCATGCAGGCAGGCCCGTGTTTTCCGGGATCGGGCGCATCGTGGTAGTTCTGTGGATCGATGGTCGTCCAGGGTGATTCGAACAGGAGGTTGGGGCCGCGTCCGGCGAAACGAAAGGACGCCAGATTCCCGCCACCCGCCAGCACAATCAGTTCGACCTTGTCATTGCTCAGGGCCACGGCTGGACGAGATTTCCAGCGCACTTTCTCTGTCTTGCAACCGCTTTTTCGAGTACTCAGGGGAGGCTCCTTTGTGGTAACAGAGCTGCACTCATTCACAGAAAAACTCTGCGATTATTGGACGAATTGCTATCTAAATTGTAGTTGAGGCTGCAAGGATTTTGTTAAATATGCTGCGGAGCAGCCCTCGCCTGAAATATTACAGCTCCGCAATAGTATCTGCGGCGCGCGGCCCGAGCAGTTCGGTCCATTCGAATTGCAGTTGATCAAATCCAGTCCCCGTGAAATTCCCGGCATCCTCGACCGGCACCACTCCAAAGGCGCGATTCCGCCCGCTATCCTTGGCCCGGTAGAGCGCGCGGTCCGCCATCTTCAGTATCGTCTCATAGCCCACCAGTTCCGGTTTTTCTGTAAACCACGGGAATGGTGCCCAACCCACAGAGCACGTGCGCTGCACCGGTTTGGCAGCTCCGGGCAGATCGTATGGGTCTTCTCCGACCGCATTCAGAACGCGAGCCGCCAGTTGCGTCGCCTCAGAGCGCTCGGCCGCACGCGATAACAGCAGGAATTCCTCTCCACCCCAGCGAATCAGCACGTCCGTCTGACGCATTACTGACTGGATACGGTTGCTGATTTCGACCAGCAGACGGTCTCCCGATGCGTGACCGTAGTCGTCGTTAATTTCCTTGAAGTGATCGATGTCGACCAGGTACAACACCAGGTCGCGATTCCGTCCACCGGTCAACGACAGAGGCGGCGAGTACGCCCGCATAGCCTGGTTAATGTCCGACGTAATAATCAGATCAAAAAATCTCCGGTTCCGAGTTCCGGTCAGTGGATCCGTCAGCGAAGCTTCTTTCAGTTCCTGGTTGGTCCTGGCCAATTCCGTGTTGCGCTGGGCGACAGCGACTTCCAGCCGTAGCCGTTCCCGTTCAAGATGCGTGAGCCTGATCTTCACGAATCCAACCACGCCCAATAGCGTCAGCGCAATCGCAATCAACCGCACATCCCAGCGTTGCCACCACGGACGCAGCACCGTGAAGTTAAACGCCGCGGGCGCACTCGCAACACCCAATCCGGAGCGGCACGAGACCTCGAACGTGTAGTCGCCCGCCGGAAGTGCCGGGTAGCGCGCCTCACGGAGCGTGGTTTCGTTGTATTCGGTTTCCAGGCCCTGCAGTCGGTACGAGCAGCGAACACGGTCGATATCACGGAATGTAAGCGCCGCAAACTGTACCTGCAGCGTGTTCTCCTTGTACCGGACTTCCGGAGTGGAACTCGGTGAGTACTCCTTGTTACCAAGCTGCGCCGAGGTGATGACCACCTTCGGCTTGGTCACTACCTGGCCCGCTTGAGCAGCCGCGTTGTATCGGGCCAAACCGCCGCTGGTACCGAAATACAAGCTCCCGTCTGCGTCGGGATAAAATGCTTCGGCGTCGAGGTCATCCCAGATCAGCCCGTCGGATCGTGTGAAGTGCCGAACGGCCCCGCCGTGCTGAAACATCGTGAGACCAAGTGGGCCGCCGGCCCAGACGTTCCCCGCGTGATCGGCTCCCACGAGATAAACTTCACTGGCCGGAAGTCCATCGGCGGTGCCGAAGTGACGTACTTGCCCCTTGCCGTTAACAAATCGCAGGCGCCAGAGGCCGTATGCTTCGTTATATACAAACCAGACTTCATTCGAGTTGACGATCGTCAGATCGGATACGGCATCGTCCTTGAGCCCGTCTTTGGCTGTGAAAACCTTCCAACTCTGGCCATCGAAGCGCGCAACGCCATTCGCGCCGCCGCACCATAAAACACCTTTTTTGATCTGCAGGTGCATCGTCAGGCCCTGCACTTGCTTTGGAACAGGGATGTCCTCAAACTCATATGGAGCGGTCTCAGACTTGAGCGCCTTCAGATACTGCTTCGATCCCAGCCACAATCTGCCGTCCAAGCCGCGAACCATCGCTGTGGGAGCGGGTTTGGGCATCTGCACCCAAACTGGCCGGAGAGTTGCCGGATCGAAACGAGTAAGCCCGCCGGGCGCGCTTTGGACCCAGATGGCACCGTCATCGGCGATTGCAATCGATCGCACTACGCTGCCGTTCAATCCCGTTTCGGCGTTCCACGTGCGCCACGCCTTTTTGGCCGGATCCCACATGGCCACGCCGTTATTCGTTCCCACCCAGAGGCGCTTCTGAAGGTCCCGGCGCACCGCCCAGATCACGTTGTCGGGTAAACCTTCTGCTTCCGTCCAACCCTTCCAAGATTCGGTTCCTTGCCAGCGCACCACTCCGGCGCCTGCCAATCCAAGCCAATAGGCGCCTTCCTGGTCTTCTGCCACCGCGTATACGGCGTTGACCGGCATACCGCGACTTCGATCAATCGCCTGCCAGTGCCCATCTTCACGACGATAAATTCCGGCTACCGTTGGTACGACGAGATTGCCGAGATGATCTACCGCGGGAACACCGTAATCGTTTGCAGCGGGAATATTCTCGTCATCACGCACGAGTTGCCGAACGGCTCCGTCGTAACGCCATATCCCTTTGCCAGTCCGCACCCAGAGAATTCCGTCCCCATCCTGAACCAGGGCTATGATGGATTCCCCGTCGAGTTTGCTCTCTGGCGTAAGCCATGTCGCAGTTCCCGCTCGCAGCGTCCCGAGACGCCCACCACCGGCGAACCATATTTTCCCGTCGGCAGAAACGTAGACCGCTCCGATTGGTACTCGCGCACCGCCCTTGATCCTGATCTCCTCCCAACGTGCGGCACCCGGCTGCAACCGGAACAACCCCATCGTTGTCGCCCAGTAAACGTTTCCGGACCTGTCGACGGCGACGTACTGGTATCCCGGATCAACTGCCGTGCCTTCGATCTTCGGCAGCTTTTCGAAACCATTACCGTCGCAAACAGCAATGCCTTTGCGCGTTCCGACCACGAGCCGGTTGTTCGGCCCGACTACAACTTCGTCGATGATCGTGCTCGGGAGCCCCTGCTCAATGCTGTACTTCGTCGCGCGGCGACCGTCATAGCGCATCAACCCGCTCTGCGTGCCGATCCACATGAACCCCTGCCCGTCCTGCGCAATGGAAGTGACAGTGAGCGTTGCCAGTCCAACGTCCTCTCCGAGTCGCTGGAATACGAAGCGCGGTTTATCGGGGATGGAGAGCTGCTGCGCCTGCGAGATGCTTGCAACGGCGAGAACGGCCGCGATTATGGCAGGGCGAGCTCTCAAGAGGTAACTTCCCTATGTCGGGGGACGAGGTCCGTCTGGTACGGACATTGATATTATCGTGGAGAATGGCTCAGGAACGAACATGACCTCGGTTTCGACTTATTACTTCAGTACCCAGAATCCCCAAATGAAATCAGGTCTATTCCTCTACTAGGAAGTTGCTTAGCGTGGCCTTATGCTTCTCCGGTTTACCAGCCCGCTTGGGACTGCTCTCTTCTCGGCGGGTTGGGGGAGGCGTTCCCACCTGCTTTCGGGCGGCTGACTTCACCGCCTTCACTACATCGAACCCCTTCTTCTTGCGTTTCTTCGCCATCGTCCCCGTTCCCCGAATTTCCCATTTTAACTTTGATAATACTTATTAAAAAAGAATCCTTACTGGGCGCATCGCATCAAAACCAATGAATGCAACAGGCTCCTCAGAAAACCGAATTCCGGGAACTGTGCCGCCGGCATGGTCTGGCCGTCACTCATCAGCGCGCCGTGATTTACCAGTCGCTGATGTCGGCGCCCGGCCACCCCAGTCCGGAGGAGGTCTACGCGGTCGTTTGCAAGCAGATACCGAGTATCTCGCTGGCGACCGTCTACAAGACCCTGCACACTTTCGTTGAAAGCGGTGTTCTGCGAGAACTCAGCCTGCATCACGGTTCGCTCCGCGTTGACCCCGTGACCGAACCACATCCTCACCTCGTCTGCACGAAATGCAAAGCAGTTTTCGATCTCGACGAAGGTGCACTCGAAGCGCCGCACATAATCGGCAAAATCCCTAAAGGTTTTCGGGTTCAGGGCATCAGCGTGGAACTCCACGGAGTCTGCGAAAGATGCTCCAGATCCGCTTCGAAGCAATAGATAAGCAAATAACTCAAACAGGAGAATGCAATGCTAGGTGTAGGAGAACAGTTCCCTGACTTCAAACTGACCGCAACCGTCAGCCTGAAAAAGGGAGAAGAATTCAAAGAAATCACGAACCTGGATTATCCCGGCAAGTGGAAAGTTTACTTCTTCTGGCCCAAGGACTTCACCTTCGTCTGCCCGACAGAAATCGCGGCATTCGGAAAGCTGAACAAGGAATTTGCCGATCGCGACGCGCAGATTCTTGGCGGCTCCATCGACTCCGAGTTCGTGCACCACGCCTGGCGCACCCACCACGGGGACCTGAAGGATCTGCCGTTCCCGATGCTCGCTGACATTAAGCGCGACCTCACCGGCCAGCTCGGCATCCTCGATCCGGAGGCCGGTGTGGCCCAGCGCGCCACTTACATCGTCGATCCCGATGGTGTCATCCGTTTTGCCTATGTGACCGACCTCTCCGTGGGCCGCAATCCGCAGGAAGTCCTGCGCGTGCTCGACGCCCTCCAGACCGACGAACTCTGCCCCTGCAACTGGCAGAAGGGCGAAGAAACCCTCACCGTCTAAGAGGGTACGAGTTTGAGACTCGAGGTACGAGGTAGAAATCTCGTACCTCGTACCTCGTACCTAAGACCTCCGGAAAGCAGGACTCATGGACACACTCATCGACTCTCTTCCCGATTACGCCAAAGACCTGAAGCTGAACTACTCGTCTTTGGTCCGACAGGACGCGATTCTCACCGACGCTCAGCGTTGGGGAACAGTTGTCGCCTGCGCCATCGCTTCCGGAAACCAGCGCCTGATAGCCGCCGCCGTTGCCGAAACCTCGTCGCGCGTTCCCGCCGCCGTACTTGAAGCCGCGAAAGCAGCCGCGGCAATCATGGGCATGAACAATGTTTACTATCGATACCTGCACTCGGTTTCCAACGAGAAGTACCGCACGATTCCGGCTCGCCTGCGGATGAACGTCCTGCGCACTCATGGCGCCGAACACGCCGATTTCGAACTGTGGTGCGTCGCAGTCTCAGCCATTCATAACTGCGAGGCCTGCATGGATTCTCACGAAAAAGCAGTGCGTGAAAAAGGCCTGAGCGAGGAGCAGATCCTCCAGGCTATCCGCGTTGCGTCCATTATCCATGCAATCAGCGAGGTGCTCACCGCCGAAGAGGCCCTGACCGGCCTTCACCAGAACGCGCTTGCGCAACCCTAATCTACGACTTATTTTGAACTCGCAGCCCCATTCAGGCGCTTCGTTTAGCTCGAATGGGGTTTCCCTTTGTTCGGTTTACCCGATTTTCGATTCTTCTGTTGCTCTCCCCATTTACGGTCTTCTGTTGCTTTCATTACCTTCGTACGATGTCCACTTTCCCAATCTCCTTTCGTAATATTGTCCACTTGTACACGCGCGCCTATGCTCACTGGGCATGATGGCTCGAATTAAACAGCCGCCCTCCCCCAACCGGATCCACCCCCGGATCGCTTCACGGCATTCCGCCCTGCCCTCCCCCAACTGGAGCAATTGACCATGAGTGCGATTCCCGCATGGCACCAGGTGTGCCGCCGAGCTTTCACCCGCGTTCGATTCGTAACCGCTGTTCACATCGAGAGCGGCGGACGTTCGTTGGAAGGCGCGAGCGTCAATGTCAGCCTTGGCGGCATGCTGATCGCGAGCAAAAATCATCCCTTCCGCCCGCTCGATCGCGTTTTGCTGACATTTGAAGTCGAGAAGGGTTTCTTCGCCGAACTCCCCGCACAGGTCATTCACGCACGCAAAGGAGAGTATTTCGGCGTTCGCTGGCTTGACCTGCCGATGGAATACGCGCAAATACTCACCCGCCGAACCACAGTTCCTGCAATCTCCCAGCGTCGCTCGCAGCGGCTCGCCCAACGCTTCTTCCTCGAACTCAAATGGCAGGACAACTTGCACGAGCGCATCGAGCCCGCTGAAACGGTCCTGATCAGCAAGCACGGCTGCCTCTTGCTCACGCGCTCCGATATTCCGGTCGGCAACCACGTCCAGCTATCGTGGCGCGAAAAGAACCTGAGCTCAGCCGCCCGGGTTGCCTACTCCGAACCATCCCTCGACGGCGACCTCAACAAGATCGCGTTGGAATTCGAAACCGCGAACGAACTCTGGGGCCAAACCTTCAGCGAGTAGCTCTTACGTGCATTCGCATAATCACGAGCCCTCACCAGAGAAAACCCTCTATACCCATGCTGTGTGCTCGCTTCCAACGTGACCTTTTCCTCCTGCTTCCGTCTAAGGAAAGACCCCGTTTCCGAAGCTGCCTTGGGGCAAGCTGCTGGTACATCGCGAGGAGCGCGTGGAAGACAAGACACACTGTTTCGGTTTGTCTGCGTCACGACTTTCCTCAATCGCCATTCTCATTCTTGTTTTGCTTCCTGCTATTTGTCATGGTCAGGACAGCATCGAGTCTGCGGCCCACCTTCGCCTCAGTTCCATAGACATCCCCCGCATTGAACGTGCCCCTGCCCTCGAGGACTTTGCCGGAATGCAGCCGTCCTCCGATCTCGCGCGTAAGATGACAAGAATCACTGCTTTTATCCAGCGCAGCCCAACAGACGGCAGGGCCGCATCGGAGCGAACGGAGGCGTTCGTCGGCTATACACCCAAGAATCTCTATGTCATCTTCCTTTGCTTCGACCGAGAGCCTTCCAAGATCCGGGCGCATATGAACCGACGCGAGGACATCCAGGAAGATGATCAGGCGGGTTTCATGATCGACTCCTTCTACGATCACCGCCACGCCTACACCTTCTACGTAAATCCCGTCGGCGTGCAGCAGGATGCAGCCTGGACCGAGGGCAACGACAATATCGATTTTTCCTTCGATACAGTCTGGAACTCCTCCGCCCATCTGACCAAGCAAGGCTACGTCGCATGGTTCGAGATTCCATTCAAGTCACTTCGCTTTCCGCACACCGCCGAACAGCGTTGGGGGATACTGTTCGAGCGCGATATTCCGCGAAACAATGAGGCATCGTTCTTTCCCGCGATCAGCAGCACCCAACAGGGATTCCTGACCCAGGAAATTGCCGCCACTGGCATGAAAGAGATTTCGCCCGGACGCAACATCCAACTGAATCCCTACGGCTCATTCACCAGCTTTCATTCGCTCGACACGCGCAACCCTGACCAGGCGACATATTCCAACCGCCTTGCCCAGATGCGCACCGGACTCGACGCCAAGTTCGTTCTCAAAGACTCCCTCGTGCTCGATACAACCATCAATCCCGACTTCGCGCAGGTCGAGTCTGACGAACCGCAGACCACCATCAACCAGCGGTTCGAGGTGTTCTTTCCGGAGAAACGGCCTTTCTTCCAGGAAAATGCCGGCTACTTCGATACCCCGGTCAACCTTGTTTTCACCCGCCGTATCGCCGATCCGACCTATGGGATAAGGCTTAGCGGGAAGGTTGATAAGTGGAGCATCGGTTCGCTCTTTGCGGACGACCGACTGCCCGGCAAATCGGTCATCCAATCCGATCCGCTCAGCGGCCATCGCGCATACTACGGAATTCTCCGCGTCAGTCGCGATCTCTGGAAGGATTCCAACATCGGCGTCATCTATACCGATCGTGAACTGAAAACGGTGCCAACGACTTCCTGCACGGATGATCTCTGCCTGGTCGGCTTCAACCGCGTCGGTGGCGTCGACGGTAAGCTCCGCTTCAACAAGAATTGGATTACGACCTTCCAGGCTTTGGCGAGTTCCACCAAGTTCAACGACGGCTCTCGCAGCGCAGGGCCTTCTTACCAGGCATACGTCGAGCGCAGCTCGCACGCGCTTGAGTTCAACTCTCTTTACATCGATACCGCACCTGGGTTTGAGACCCTCACCGGCTTTTATCGTCGCCCTGACATTCGCGCCTCCAACAATCTCGTCGGTTACAAGTTCTATTCCAAGAACAAGAACGGCAAACTCGTTTGGCACGGTCCTACGCTGTCCACCATCAACAACTGGGATCATTCCGGAACGCGCCTGGAATATTTCGAGAACATCAACTATCGCTGGGTATTCAAAGCCCAGACCGTTCTAGGAATCTACGAAAACTTTGGTCACGAGCGCCTCCGGCCAATCGATTACGATACGCTCGTCCAGAATCAGGACTATGCGCATCACCAGCTTGGATTCTTCCTGGGCACAGCTATTTCCAAACTCTGGACCTTTAACGCCGAATTCAATTGGGGTCAGGACACCAATTACTCGCCTCGCATGGGACCGCCAGTCATCGGAAATTCCAGCTTCGGCCAGGCCAGTCTCAACATTCGCCCACTGCGCGGCCTCAGCATCAGCAATACGTACCTGCTCAGCCGGCTTCGAGACAAAGTAACTGGTCAGAATATCTTCAATTCCCACATCGTTCGCTCCAAATGGAACTACCAATTCACCAGCGCGTTCTCTCTGCGTTTTATCGGCCAGTACAACGCCGTGCTCTCTAACCCGGCACTAACTACGCTGCAGAACACGAAAAACTTCAACGCCGATGTCCTGTTCACCTATCTCGTCCACCCTGGAACGGCCGTCTACGTCGGGTATAACAGCAACCTCGAAAACCTCGATCCATCGCTAGCCAATACCCCGGACGGCCTCCTGCGCACTCGCAGCCGCTTCATCAACGACGGCCGCCAGATCTTCGTGAAAGTTTCCTACCTGTTTCGTTATTGATTCGAGGAGATCAGAACGCCACGGTTGCGTCTTCAGAGCGCGAAAAAGGTTTTCTTGTGTCCCCAACTCATTTCATTTCCAATCAGCAGCACCATCGGCCCGTCGGTGGATGTGATCAGCAGACGCAATCCTGACTGCTGCACGGTTGGAAAGATGAACACCGTGGTATAGGACTGGCCGGGAATCAACGGTTGTTCCAAAGGGGTACCCTGAATCTCCATTGGCGCCCAGACGCGTCCGGCGGAGTCGACCAGCACTACTCTTCTCGGATTCGGCGTGAGTGGCGCATTTTGCGGGCGTTGTGCCGAGATTGTTTTTTCGTCGAACCACGTTCGCACCGTCACTGCAAGCTTTTGCCGCGGTCCGGCCCCAACCCACTGCACATTGGAAACCGAATAGGCGAGATGACAATCCATCTCGCAGAAGTACTTCTCTTCGCCTCTCGGCAAAATCTGCTCGCGACTGAAAATCGAGAAACCAGCCAGCAGGAGAAAATAGAGCCCTGCGCCTGCCAGCAGCGCAGCGAATGTCTTCCTGGCCCAGATCTTCCGGCGCGCGAACCCATATAGGCTCGTAAGCACGAGGACGCCCGCCAGCATACCCGACGCGAGGAACGCCATCACCTGCAGCACTGCGGGGAAATTACCGTCTGTATGCATTCGAAATATCCAAACTACTTTACCTTACAAAGCAACGTGGCAAGGCAGCCCGGAAGATGCGGCCTTCTTCCAGCCTTTTTGACTCATGCTGACTGCTGATTACTGGTTGCTAGGGATTCCGCGTCCCCCGAATGATGCCTTCCATCTGCTCCAGGTATTTCTCCAGCGCTTTCCTGCCGGTCGTCGTCAGCGAATACTCCGTTCGAGGAATTCGTCCCTGGAACGATTTGCTGCACTCGACATACCCAGCGTCCTCCAACTTGCGCGCGTGCACACTGAGATTCCCGTCGGTGGAATTGAGAAGCCGTTTCAGATCTGCAAAGCTCAACGTGTCATTCACCGCCAGGGCACTTACGATGCCCAATCGCAAGCGCTCGTGAATAACCTGATCGAGTTGCGGCGCGACCTCTGCCGGGGGAGCATATCGCTGCAGCCGCCGCCCCGGAGAGTCGACCATCGATGCCCGCTTCTCTTTCCGTTCCGCCATCTACCCCCCGTGCTTCCTGGCGATGTACCACCCAAATCCCAAGTGCAGCCCGCCGAACCCGATCGCCATCGCCGGATTCATCAGGAAAGGCGCGTTGGCCACCAGCACCAGTGCCCCCAATGCCAGGAACGCCGCGCCCATCACGGGAATCGGGGGAACCGAATGCGCACCCGCCGCCATCAGCGCGGTTCCGTAAAGAAGGAGCCATATCCCGGGAATGAACGTTGCCAAGCGAAACTGGTAGTTGTTCATGAACAACGCCAGTGTTAAAACCGCACCCGCGAAGATTGGCGGCGTCAACGCTACCAACATCCGGCGCCCCGGGCCAGACCACAGCGGCAGTCCCAGCCGGTTCGCCTTGCGATACCCCGCGGTTACCGCTATCGCCGCTGCGAGGGCGGCCTCGGCGATCCAAATGAACATCCACCGGCTCATCCAATGGCTGTAAGGCGCGGCGATAACGCTGGTGATCAGCGCCGTCCCGCCCACCAGCATGATCCCTCGCCCGGGCAGGGCTGTGAATTGCGCGCTCCGCTGCATGGTCTCGCGGATCAATTCCAGGCTCTCAAGCGCCGAGCTATCCGGAAGGGGTTGCGACAGCGAACGTTTTCGCCATCCGCGTTCTGTTCGACATGGACGCTGTTCCGGCACGTCCCTTACTCTGGCGCAGCCCGTCCATGATTGTCAAGTACTTTTCAATACAAAGCACGAAACCAAAGAAAAGGGCGCTCTCTCGAGCGCCTTGCCCGAAGTTATCCTCTCGGAGTTCGGAAGCTGCCCTTGAAACGATCTCTTCCGCTACGAGTTTCGATCTCGTAATGATAGGTCCTGCCCGGCTGTAGGTTATTCAGCCGCACGTGGTGATCGCGAGTTCCTCCCGGCTCGTACGCGTGCTGGCCAGGATTCACCGGATTCATACCGTAGCGAACACGAGTGGCCGCTTCCTTGTTGGTCTGCCACACCAGTTCCGCCGAGTTGGGCGTCAGGTTCCGGATTATCGGACCGCTGACAATGTTAACCGCGTCACGGATGTCGCTCGCCCGCTCCTGGGCGTTCTCTTCCGCCCGCGCTCGCGGATTCCTATTCTGGTTCTGGTCGTACTGATGGTTCTGGTCATACTGGTGGTTCTGGTCGTACTGATGGTTTTGGTCATACTGGTGGTTCTGGTCGTCCTGGCGGTTCTGGTCGTACTGGTGGTTCTGGTTGTACTGCGGGGTTTGATACTGCGCCACTGCCGGCGCGGCTGTCAGGCAAGCGGCAGCAGTTAAAACCATCCATATCCTCATGGCACTCGCTCCTTTGGTCAGTTTCCCGCGAAGTATGCGCTTTTTATGCGATGCCACTTAAGGCTGCTGAGATAACCGGAAGTGCCATCACACACCGAGTCACACGAGGAACAGCTTCGTCCAGGATTTCTCTCTACCTAAATTTGGTAACCAAATTCCATTTCACCCATCCAATGCCTGTTTAGAATGTTCGCGGAGACTCCCTTGCTGAAAAGACTTGGCAACTTCCTCGTCGAGACCACGGACGACTCGCTGGGCCGCGCCATGTTGGTTTATGCAATCGCAATTATTGCAGGAGCGATCGCGTTTGCCGCCGATGCCACGATCGAACATTTCGCACCGCGCTACGCGAGTGAGTTGCTGGCCGCCGTCATCGGAGTCGCCTTCGGCATCATCACCTTGGTCGAGGTGCAGGCGGTGCAGCAGCGCCGGCAGAAAGTCTTCGAGGATCTGCGCGTTGTCGCTTCGCTGAACCACAACGTCCGAAACGCGCTGCAGAGCATCCAGTACGCAGCCCACCTCTCCGCACCTTCCGAGCACCTGCAAATTATCAATGAAAGCGTCCACCGCATTGACGAAACTCTTCGCGAGCTATTCCCCGCTATCGACGTGGAGCCGCCCGCAAATCGGATCGCTCTCTGAGCCCGGATCTCTTGGCTATACCGATAACTTTTTAGTGCATGCTTCGAAGCGGGGGCAAGGAACGTACTGTCACCTTGGAGTTCGCCCCTCAATTGAGGTACTCGCGACACCACCGGCCTCGTAACTGGTTGGTTCTTAAGCCGGATTAAGTGACTTAAGTTTTAAGGATTGCAGCAAAAAAGGTGCACAAACTACGCCCGGAGGTGTATGGTGTGGCTCGAATAAAGACGGTAGTCTGGGCCTTTAGTTACCATAGCAGCTGAGAAGTCGAATGCTCACCAGTAAATTGCGCGCCGGCGTCCTCCATATTCTCACTCCCTACGGAGTCCGTTGCATTCGTCTAACCTTCAAAGAGCGACTGCTGCTCATCTGGACTTTTCGCCATTTCCATGTTCTTCCCGATCGCGTTCTCAGCGAACGCGCCAAAAGGCTTGTGAACGATCTGCTGAACAGCGATCGCCCGTTCGAACGCTGCGCACGCACTCATCCCGACGACAACGGCCTCATCATCGGGACCGTCGATCAGATGGACGAACGCCGTCCTCCGAAGCGCGAACTGGATTGGGAAAACTCGTCGGTCCGAGCTCCGCACCGCAGCTGAATGCCTTATTGCGCTGGTCGCTTCTGCAACCCATGCGAACGGACAGCCCCGCTCGGGCGCAAATAAAGATCCTGCGCGGTCTTGTAGTTCAGCTCTGTTTCCGCTGGCAATCCCTTCTTCTTTCCCGTGAGTACCTGAGCGCCCGCGCCACCGGCGCCGCCTACGAGCGCTCCGATTGCGGCACCCTTGCCGCCACCCATCAGTGCGCCAAGCACTGCGCCAACCGCGGCTCCGCCACCGACGTACTTTCCGGTTCGCTTATTCATTCCCAAGCCGCTCGATGACGAGGACTGGTTCGAACCCGACGCGCTCAACAGGTAACGGCGTCCATTCACCGTAACCGTGCGCAAGTCCAGCAACATGTCCTTGCCATTCTCGGTCGGAGTCGCAACCAGGGTAGCTCTGGAGCCGCGCGGAATGGCAACCGCACCGCTCTTGTCCATCACGTCTTCGCTCACGTCGGCCGTGTAGACCTGTCCCGAAACCGGCTTCGCCGGAACGGCGGTGTCGGTTCTTACCTTAATGTTTGTCCCTTGCGGGATAACCCTCGACTGAGCGAACGCAGCGCACGCGAGAATACAAACAAACATCGGCAGAAATAGCTTGTGCTTCATACCTTTCTCCTCCGGAGAACTCGGCTGAATCTGCAGCCACAACGAATCCTCTCGCTTCAGTCCTACCGGATGCAGAAATTCATGGGCAGGGTGTCCAGACTTGCTCGTGCCCGACTTCGAGCTATTTCGAGCTATAATGTTACTTCCGTTACCGTGCCTCGGCCGGGCGCGAGTAGTTGTCCTGCGTTGACAATTCGCGCCAAGTTCCGGTAACCTTTAGTCTTTACGCTGTCCTGCGGTTGCCCGCCTGACGGTCCACGCTCTAGTTGTGCTTTTTGAGCGCCCTGGTTTCCCCTGGATACAGACACTTCGTACGTCTGAGTTCGGGACCCCTTGTGACCGAGCGGTCTTCTGAGCGGTTTCTTTAAATTTTGGGAGATTTTGCAATGAGCACCTATTTCCCCAAGGGGGAAATCGCGCGCAAATGGTTCATCGTGGACGCTGACGGCCAGACTCTGGGCCGCCTCGCTTCGCGGGTCGCGCGCATTCTTTCCGGCAAGAACAATCCCCGCTATACGCCCTTCATGGATACCGGCGATCACGTCATCGTTATCAACGCCGCCAAAGTGAAGCTCACCGGGCTGAAGTCTGAGTCCAAGGTTTACCGCCACTACACCGGATTCCCCGGCGGCCTGCGGGAAGAAGAGTTCACCAAGCGCATGGAGCGCCGTCCGGAGCAGGTTCTGGAAGATGCCATCAAGGGCATGCTGCCGAAGAACAAGCTCGGCCGTGCCATGGGCAGCAAATTGAAAGTTTATCGCGACGATAAGCATCCTCACACCGCGCAGAAGCCGGTCGTGGCCGCAGTCGCCGCCAAGCGAGCATAAGGATTACGAGAGCCAATGGCTGAACAGGTTCAATACTACGGAACGGGACGCCGCAAGTCGGCGACAGCCCGTGTTTTCCTTCGTCCCGGCAACGGCGAATTCACCGTCAACGGCAAGCCCTTCGATCAGTATTTTGTGACCGATGCGCAGCGGATCATGGCGAAGTCTGCCCTGGTGCTGACCGAGACCGCAGGCAACTTCAACGTCGTCGTCAATTGCGATGGCGGCGGAGTGGCTTCGCAGGCCGGCGCGGTGCGCATGGGCATGGCTCGCGCTCTCCAGGAATTCAACCCTGAACTGCGCGCCAAGCTCAAGGCGGAAGGCTTCCTCGCCCGCGACGCGCGACAGAAGGAACGCAAGAAGTACGGACAGAAGGGCGCGCGCAAGCGCTTCCAGTTCTCGAAGCGTTAATCGCCTCTGTCTGATGTAGGCCCAGCCGCCCTCGGCTGGGCGACTTTAAAGTTTGTCGCCGAGTTCAACCGGTTCCGGGAATTCGGCGACGGAGTCTCAAGAAACCGGAGCCAAATCTTCCCGCACCCGCTCACACGGGGCGGGCTACGGGAATGAATCCCGAGCGATCCGGGCCCTGATGGGTTCCGCCGCGGAGGATGCAATCCAACAAAGGAGGATCAGTGGCTAACATCACCATGAAAGAGCTGCTCGAAGCAGGCGTCCACTTCGGGCACCAGACGAAGCGCTGGAATCCGAAGATGAAGGAATACATCTTCGGCGAGCGCAACGGAATCTACATCATCGACCTGCAGAAGACGCTCAAGCTGTTCAAGGATGCGTCCAAGTTCGTCACTGAACTGTGCGCGGGAGGCAAGACGATTCTCTTCGTCGGCACCAAGCGCCAGGCGCAGGACGCCGTGGCTGAAGAGGCCAACCGTGCTGGAATGCCCTACATCAACCAGCGCTGGCTCGGCGGTCTGCTCACCAACTGGGTGACGGTGCAGAAGTCGGTGAAGCGCCTTCAGGAATTGGATGATATGGCCACGGATGGCCGCTACGAACTGCTGACCAAGAAGGAAGTCATTCGCCTCGAGCGGGAGCGCAAGCACCTGCAGGCGAACCTGGCCGGCATCAAGACCATGAAGCGCCTGCCCGACGCCCTGTTCATCGTCGACTCGAACAACGAGGCGATTGCCGTCAAGGAAGCCCGCAAGCTCGGCATCCCCGTCGTGGCGGTGGTGGACACCAACTGCGACCCCACGGTCGTTGACTACGTGATTCCCGGCAACGACGACGCCCTGCGCGCCATTCGCCTCTTCACCTCCAAGATTGCCGACTCGGCAGCCGAGGGCGTGAACCTGGTGGGCGACAAGGCCTTTGCCGAGGAGCTGCCCGTTCCCGTGGAAGAGATCGTGGCCGTTGAGGCTGCCTCTGCCGAGGAAGTGGACCTGGAAGCAGCCCTGGGCGGCGGCATCCGCAAGGCCCCGGCCGTTGCGGCCCTGGATGAAGCTGAAGCGGTTGAAGGCGGCTTTTAACCTTTCCTGCGCACAGCCGTGCGCACACCAAGAACAGCGTGGCCGCGCATGCAGACTGCCACGCTTTTCTTTTGCCGGGAACCATCCGGCATGATAGATGCGAAGACTGGAAAAAGAGAGATGACGACAGTGAGCGAAAAGATTGATGCCAAACTGGTAAAGGATCTTCGTGAGAAGTCCGGCGCGCCCATGGGCGACTGCCTCAAGGCTCTCCAGGAGACCAAGGGAAACATCGAGGACGCGTTCGTCGTGCTGCGTAAGCGCGGCATGGCCTCTGCGCAGAAAAAGGCCGCCCGCTCCACCAATGAGGGCGCCGTGGGCACCTACATCCACGCCGGCGGCAAAATCGGCGTGCTCATCGAGGTCAACTGCGAGAGCGATTTCGTCGCCCGCACGGAAGACTTCCAGGAACTGCTCAAGGATATCGCCATGCACATCGCGGCCAGCGATCCGCGCTACGTCAAGCCTGAGGACGTGACCCCCGAGGACATGGAGCGCGAGAAGGAAATCTACCGCGCCCAGGCTGCCGCCACCGGCAAGCCCGCACCGGTCATCGAGAAGATCGTGGAAGGCAAGATGGCCAAGTTCTACGAGGAGGTCTGTCTCCTGGAGCAGCCTTTCATCAAGGAGCAGTCCATCAGCATCAAGGAACTCATCGCGCAGAAGGTCGGCAAGCTCGGCGAAAACATCACCATCCGCCGCTTCGCCCGCTTCAAGGTCGGCGCCCCCGACTGGACCGTCGCCCAGACCAAGGCCGTCGAAGCCGCCGGCGAATAACCTCCGGCAATCCACTGCATACAATCAAAGGCCCGGGGCATCCGCTCCGGGCCTTTTCAGTTCACGCAATCCGCAGCTCAATCCCTCAGCTCTCTTCCTGCAGCGCATCCGTCAGCTCAGCGCCTGCAACCTGCTGCCTCGTCGCCACGGAATCAAACCGCGCCAGCAGGATTCCCGCCAGTACGCACGTCGCAATCCCGATCGAGGCGTCCGTCACAAGTGTGCCCGCGATGCCAGCGAAGGAGTAAGCGTGCCCATCGGCTAGAGCCATGTATGTGACTGGAACATTCGTGGCAGAGGTGAGAAAGGCAAACGTTGTCGCGGCCAGCGGATTGTTGGTCCCGATGGCCTCAAACACAATTCCAATCTGGATGGAGAATGCGACGGCCTGGAACAGGTACTCACCAAAGAGGGCCAGCGCATAGGTCCATGTCAGGTGTGGCAGCAGAATCAGGCTGAGCGTGAACAGGCTGCCCAGAATGCCGTTCGCCAGATAGAAGAAGCGCAGCGGCAGCCGTCTGGCGATGGGCGGAAAGACAAAGCAGCCCAGGATGCCCGGGATGAAGGCTCCTACTCCTCCGGCCAGGCTCACCGCCCGCGCGGATGCATGAAAGTCGTTCCCGAGGCCGCCAAGCAGGTTGGGCATTACAAACGAGCTGCACGGCGAGAGGAACAGCAGTAGCACAACCACCACTTCCCGGCGGCGCAGCAGCGCCAGAACCTCGCGATTGAACTGGCCGAAGCTTTCGGCTGCAAGGCGCCTGTCCGGCCCAGGGGCGGGGATGAAGAGAAAGGCCGTTGCCGGAAGAAAGACGATTGCTCCCATCAGCATTGCCGCGAGCCAAACCGGCAGATGGCGAAACAGTTCTCCGCCCAGCACAGACACCACGCCGGTGCCGCTGACCAGCCCGATGTTCATCCACTTGCTCAGCGTATTTCTGTCCTGCTCGGGAGTGACGTTCGAGAGCCAGCCCCCGAGGGCGCCGCCAGAGAGTGCGGCTGTCGCAACAGCCACGACCATCGCTACCTCCAGCACCACAAGATGATGCAGGCTGAGGAACGCAACTGTGGTTGAGATGCCCGCCAGGGCCGCCCAAAATGTGGCGTACCAGCGCCGGCTGAAGCGCACATCCAGCATGGGGCTGAACGCCACCGCCCAAAAGTTGGGAGATATGGCTAGCGCCGTCATAACAGCAATGCGCGCCTCCGGCACGTGCTCGTCCGACATCAACTGGGGCAGCACGAAGAAAGCGATGCCTGTAATGAATCCCAGCGTGGCGTTGGACAGACCCATCACCCACACGGGCGGATTGCGGCGGCTGGACTCCACGTTGGCCTCCGGGGAAGTCCCCTCATCCTATCGCTTCGGTTACCCGTTGCCTACTTAAATCCTGGAGCAGGCGACCGTCAGCTGCTGCTTCGTCATTCCTCGCAACTTGTCCACCTTCAACGTCGTCCAAAGCGGCCCCGCAGACCCGTGCCCACCGAATTCGCTTCGTGCTACCATATGGGCCATTGGCGTGCTCGGTCGCTGCGATCTTCCTTGAGCGTTCGCCGCACGTCAAAGGAGGTGGGCATGAAAGCGTCCACTCTACCCGTCGCAAGCACCTTCCTCGCGTTTCTTTCTCTCGCAGCGCCGATTCCGGCCCAATCCGTTCAAGCGCCCCTGGCGCCCGTCTCAGAGGCCTCCGCCGCGCAGGCTCCCGCGCAAGCCCCCGCAGCTCACTCCAAGGTGCGCATCGTCCGCCTCAGTGAGGTCAAAGGAGCCGTGCAGGTCGACCGCGCCATCGGCCGCGGTTTCGAGCCCGCCATGGCCAATCTCCCCATCGTCGAAAACAGCAAGGTCGAAACCGGTATGGGCGTCGCCGAAATCGAGTTCGAGGACAACTCCACGCTGCGCCTTGGCCCCAACACGGCCTTGGAATTCCCCCGCCTCGAACGGGATACCGCCGGTTCAACGCTCTCCACGGTCCACGTGGCCAAAGGCACCGTCTACGTCAGCCTCATGAAGTCCCGCGCCGACCAATTCACGCTCGTCTTTGGGAACCGCAGCGTCGTCTTGCCGCCCGCCTCGCACATCCGCCTCCAAATGGACCAGCAGCAGGCGCAGCTCGCTTCTCTGGGCGGCCCACTTCGCATTGGCGATTCCTCGTCCGCCCTCGACGTCCCCAAAAAGAAAACACTCACCTTCAATCTCGCCCAGCAGACCACACCGGCCATCTCCAAAGGCGTCGCCTATCAGGGCATCCTCGACGACTGGGACAAGCGCAACATGGACTACCACGCCCGCGCGGCCGCCTTCAGCGGTGTCGGCACGCCGTATTCGTACGGCGTCAATGACATGGCCTACTACGGCAGCTTTGTCGATGCTCCCGGCTGCGGCATGATGTGGCGGCCCTACTTCGCCAGCGCGGCATGGGACCCCTACTCCAACGGCGCGTGGGCCTATTACTCCACCGGATACAGCTGGGTCTCGCCCTATCCCTGGGGATGGATGCCCTATCACTACGGCAGTTGGTCGATGTGTTCTGGCATGGGCTGGGGATGGCAGCCGGGCGGCTACTGGAACGGGCTCAATAACGGAACCGCAACCGCCCTGCAGTACGGCGGGGGCGGCTCTGGCACAGGACGAACCGGACCTCCGCTGCGTCCCATCCATCCGCCGCACCTCGGTCAGCCTACCATCGTCCCCGTCAACAGCAAGCCGCTCGTGCACTCGGGAATCGCTTCGGCCTCCTCCTTTCAGTTCCGCCGGGATTCGGCCGGCCTCGGCATCCCTCGCGAAACTCTCGGCAACCTGCACAAGTTCTCCCAGCGCGCAGACTCGCGCGGCGTCTCCAGCACACATATCTACATTTCCGCGCCGGCAACCATGTCCGGTCCTGCCCGTGGAGGCACAAACAGCGGCTTCGTTTCAGGGGCGACCATGCATCGCGGCTACGCGCCGTCGCTCTCCAATTCCATGCAGCCCGGATTTTCCATGCAGCCCGGATTCGCAGGCAGGGCTGGCGGAGGCGCTCCGGCAAGTTCCTCGGCACCTTCGTTCTCCATGCCTTCCTCCGGCTCGCATGTTTCGGCACCAAGCGGGGGCAGTCACCGCTA
>JAVUPY010000012.1 GCA_032252755.1 Terriglobia bacterium | reverse complement strand
CCTGCTCCCTCCGATTCCGATGCTGGTCGTTCCGGTGGCGATGGTGCATTGGCTTGGCATGGTTTTATTGTGCGCCGGGACGGGGAAATGTTCTGCAAAGCGGCGGCGCGGAATTTGGCTAGTGGAATGAGTGGGTTAGGGGCGGGTCAAGTCAGGAGGGAGTTGACTGCGACGAAGGCGGGCGGGAGAGGCGGGGTTGGGTCGGTTCCGGTTTGGCGACCACAGACTGACGACCGCTCTGAATGAGTGGTACTTGGGGATCGCGGCGAACTGTGCACATTCCTCGACACTGGGCGATTTGCGGGTAGTCATCGGACTCGATGAGTGCTTTGCGATTTTGCGCTCACACAAGCAGGCGGACCGAGTTCGTGGGACTCAGGTCAAGTGGCAGTGCTGGGCACGATGGAAGAGAAGAGAACGCCCGGCTTTTACCTCTGCGGCTTCTGGATCTTTCTGAAATCGAACGGTCGCAGTTCCTCAGGATGATTCCTGACATAGGTGAGGATGCGCTGACGCTTCTGAATACCTCTCGTTCCGTCGCCGTCGGGCGGGCAGAGGTCCGGCATCAATGCCGCCACTCGATGAAAGATGTTCTGCCAGCGCCGTTTGATGGCCGGCAAGGTGACGAAGAGAGCTTTCGTTGCAGCTAGATCATCCATTCCTTCCATCGCCAGATCGAGAAGCTCCTGCTCCTCCCGCGTGAAGCCAAACTGGGGATCGCGGTGACGGTGGAACAATGCGGCAGCGACGGAGCCTGGGTCGCCACGCATGGTTTCAGCGGTCGCCACGCTGAGAGCTCGTTGGGGATTCCATCTGGCATCAGGGTTGACCTTCCAATACTCTTCAAAGCGATCGACTATCTGGAAGGAGCGCAGTCCCTGAGCGTGCCAGAAATCCCGTTCGTCCACGCACTCCGACAGGATTCTCGAGAACCTATAACCTGCGTAGAGTTCCTGGTAACACTTCGCTAACAAGACTCGCACTTCCTGCACCTGCTCTGCGTCCAGGTGACCTTCCTTCCAACTCGTTTCGAGGACCACTTGATCGAGGTCGCCGCGGGTATTTGCATCGCGTACTTCTTCGTAGGTTGCGACGACCGAATTGCCGTCTAAAACGCTTTCAATGATTCGGCAGTTCAATCCGGGCGCGGGATTCCGCAGTTCAGCGTCGGCAAAGCTTTTCTTCACGAAGACGCCAAAGCCGAAGCCGACGATCTCGTTGCCATCTTTCCGCTGCAATTCAATCACCGCGCTGCGGGTGCCATGCGTCATGCCAAGGAGCCTATTCCACGCATCAAGGGCACGGTGAACCCCGACTCCCTCTGCGCCGTTTTTGGCGGGATGTAACTTAAGACACTCGGGGAGGTCCGTCGGGCGAGTTCTCCGCCAGCTCAGGAAAGCTTCCATGGGGAGTTCCAAAAGTATCCTAAAAGGCTATTGCAAGGGAGTCAGTGTCTGCCTAGAGTACACCTAAAGTTGCTTTGTTCTTCAGAATAATTCGACTCGGGTATTCCCGGTCCCCCAGATGCCCGTCCAGTAGGGCTTTTCCCCGTCGTGCGCAATGTAATGCCAATCGCAAGGAGGTTGTTATGAAACTGTTTCCATGGCTGAAGATCTGCGCCGGGGCGGCGCTGCTTGCTACGGTGTGCCTCGTAACTGTCCACGCGCAAAGTCCATCTCCCAATGTAACTGTCTTCGCCAAAGGATTGAATAATCCTCGTGGCCTCACCTTTGGGCCTGACGGCTATCTGTATGTCGCGGAAGGAGGCGCCGGCGGCACGGCATCCACGGTTGGTACCTGCGACCAGGTCATCGCTCCCGTTGGGCCGTACACCGGCGGCTACACTTCCCGCATCTCAAAAATCGATGCCAATGGAAATCGCACGACGGTAATCGACGGTCTGCCTTCCAGCCAGACCAGCCCGGATCAGGGCAACCTGGTCAGCGGCGTTGCTGACGTGGCATTTATCGGCAACACGTTGTACGCGCTCACTGCCGGCTCGGGATGTTCCCACGGCCTTGCAGGCACGACCAACGGCATCTTCAGGGTTAACACGAACGGCACCTGGGCCATGATCGCCGACCTGAGCGCTTACCAGAAAGCGCACCCGGTCGCGGACCCCAATCCGGACGACTTTGAACCGGATGGTACCTGGTACAGCATGGTCGCGGTGCGCGGAGAATTGTACGCGGTGGAGCCGAATCACGGGGAGCTGGACGCGGTTTCGCCGGATGGAACCATTCGCAGGATTGCCGATATTTCAGCAAGCCAGGGTCACATTGTGCCTTCAGCAATTGCTTACCACGGAAATTTCTATGTCGGGAATTTGAACACGTTCCCGATCGAAGAGGGTTCGTCAAAGATTCTGAAAATTACGCCGAGCGGCCATATCCAGACCGTTGTTACGGACGTGACAACCGTGCTCGGTGTGGCTTTTGATCACGCGGGCTACATGTACATCCTCGAAAACACCACCGGTAATCCATTCCCCACACCGGGTACCGGAAAGGTCCTTCGCGTTACGGATAGCGGTCTCGAGGAAATCGCCACTGGATTGTTTCTCCCAACTGCCATGACGTTCGGACCTGACGGCGCTCTCTATGTTTCCAATGTCGGCTTCGGGCCGCCGCCGGTCGGATTGGGCCAGATTGTTCGAATCGTCGTGCCGCCGGTCACGTACTAGCCTGCTGCAATGGCTGCAAATGGCGTCGCGGCATGTCTCTTCAACTCACGAACGACATGCCGCCCGCCATGAATTGCTGCCGATGATTTCGCTACGAAATCATCGGCATGATTCGGTGGGCAACAGGCCGCGCACTGTCGCAATGCCGGCGCAATGCCGGCTCGCCTTCCAGTTCGTAATCTTATTGTTGCTTGACTATATCGACCGAGATCTCCACCGCCCGGATCGTTCCTCTGTTCTCAAGCCAGTGTGTGGTGTTCCTATCCTCGGGCCAGCCGACCCCCGGCCCATAGTCCGTAGCGACGCCATTTCGATGGTCGGTGATCGTTCCTTGCAGGATGTAAACGATGCCTGGTCTGTCTTTATGGTCGTGAATCGGGCCAAAGACGCCTCCAGGCTCGATGGTCACCAAGCGCATTCGAAGTTGGCGCCCTGCCATGCCTTCAATCTCAGGGCCGAGGTCAACCGTTGCAAGTTGCCTTACCGTAACACCCTTCGTCTCAGGCGCCACGTGTTCGTTGCTCATCGTGTTCTCCTCTCTATACTTCCACTGATTCGATACAGGTACATTTTCAGGGATCCGCTGCCGCCAGGGAGCCGTGAATTGAAGCCGTCG